>JARLGS010000267.1 GCA_031292695.1 Mycobacterium sp.
CATCGGCGTGGTGCGCGCCCGGCTGGCCACCACCCCGGCCGACGCCGGACCGATCGTCATGACCACCGGCTCCGACATCGCGTCCTCCCAGCAGTTGCCGGTGTGGCTGCAGCGAGGCGGCACCGAACTGCTGCGCACGCACCCGGTCGTGGCCGTCGACCGGCGCGGTATGGGCATGTCCGGCCCGCTGAGCTGCGTGTCCTCGACCGACCGTCAGGATCTGCTCGACCAGGCCCAGTTCC
This sequence comes from Mycobacterium sp., assembly GCA_031292695.1. Taxonomy (GTDB): domain Bacteria; phylum Actinomycetota; class Actinomycetes; order Mycobacteriales; family Mycobacteriaceae; genus Mycobacterium. Next base: position 243 of record JARLGS010000267.1, read on the forward strand.
TGTCCGGTGACGATCAGGTGGCCAATCTGGCGGGCGTCGCCACCTCGGCGACCACCAACTGCACCGACACCATCGCACCGGGCGAATCGGCCTACGACAACGCCCACTCGGCCGAAGATCTGGAACGGCTGCGCAGCACCTGGGACGTGCCCGCGCTGGCACTGCTCGGCATCGGCAACGGCGCCCAGATCGCCCTCGCCTACGCCGGTTCGCATCCCACGAAAGTCTCCCGGCTGGTGTTGGATTCGCCTCTGCCCCTGGGTATTTCGGCAGAGGCCAGAGCCGAGCAACGAGTCAAGGGGCAGCAGGCCGCGCTCGACGCGTTCACCGTGCAGTGCGTGGCCAACAACTGCCCGCTGGGGCCGGACCCCAAGGGCGCGATCGACGGCATGCTGGCCGACGCGCGCGCGGGCCGCGGCGCCGGCGGGGCCTCGACGTCCGGCCTGGTCAGTGCGATCACGGCGGCACTGGGCTACCCGCGCGGCGACGGACTGGCCAACACCATGGCGCTGGCCGGCGCACTGGCCTCGGCCCGCGCCGGCGACCCGACCGCACTCAACGCGATCAGCGCGACGGCTGAGTCGACGCTGCAGACGGACGGGCAGTTCGTCAACCGGTGCGACGATTCGGTCAACCGACCCACCCCCGACCGGGTCCGTGAACTGGTCGTCGCGTGGCCCAAGAAATACCCGCAGTTCGGCGCCGTCGGGGCGCTCAGCCTCGCCAAGTGCCTGAGCTGGCCCAGCAGTCCCCCGCCGCCTGCGCCCAAGGAACTGAAGGTGCCGGTGCTGCTGCTCGGCGTCACCAACGACCCGATCGTCGGCAGCGAGGGCGTCGCCGCGGTGGCGGCCATGGCGATCAACGCGGGCACCAACAGCCGCCGGGTCATGTGGCAGGGCATCGGACACGGCGCTGTCGTGTACACCGCCTGCGCGCTGCCCCCGGTGCAGGGTTATCTGAACACCGGCAACCTGCCGGACACCGACACGTTCTGCCCGGCCTAGCCGACCGGTCCAACACCCCGTTATAGGGTTCGGTGGTGACGCGCCCCCTATCGCTCCTGAGCGTCTTCGGTCCCCGCACAGCCCCACCCAGCACTGCGAATCTGGTGCGCAACGCGCTGTGGCCCATCGCGATCGTCTCGATCATCCACCGCAGCTACGTGCTGACCACCAACGGTTACATCACCGATGACTTCGGCCCGGTGTACCGCGCAGTGGCGAACTTCCGGCGGCACTGGGACATCTATAACGAGCACTTCAACTACGTCGACCCGCACTACCTGTATCCACCGGGCGGCACGCTGCTGTTGTCGCCGTTCAGCTACCTGCCGGAGTTCGCGTCGCGGTACTGGTTCGTCGCGTGCAACACACTCGCGATCATCATCGCCGCCTGCCTTCTGGTACGGCTGTTCAAGTTCTCCCTGACCTCGGTCGCGCTGCCCGCGCTGCTGCTGGCCATGTTCTGCACCGAGTCGGTGACCAACACCCTGGTCTTCACCAATGTCAACGGCTGCATCCTGCTGGCCGAGGTGCTGTTCTTCACGTGGTTGCTGGACGGCAAGAAGAACCATGAGTGGCTGGCCGGCGCCGCCATCGGCCTGACCCTGGTGCTCAAGCCACTGCTGGGCGTCCTACTACTCCTGCCGCTGCTGAACCGGCAGTGGCGGGCCCTGGTGGCCGCGGCCGCGGTGCCGATCATCTTCAACGCTGTGGCCTGGCCGCTGTCCGCCGACCCCATGGGCTTCGTGCACAACACGGTGCCGTACATCTTCCAGACTCGCGACTACTTCAACAGCTCGGTACTCGGCAACGGCATCTACTACGGCCTGCCGATGTGGCTGATCGTCGCGCTTCGAGTGGCGTTCGTGCTGCTGGCCGCCGCAAGCCTCTGGCTGCTGTACCGGTACTACCGTAAGCGCGACCAGGTGTTCTGGATGCTGACCTCATCAGGTGTACTGCTGATCGCCTCGTGGCTGGTGCTGTCCCTGGCGCAGGGCTACTACTCGATGATGCTGTTCCCGTTCCTGATGACGGTGGTGCTGCCGCGGTCGGCCATCCGGAGCTGGCCGGCCTGGCTCGGCGTGTACGGCTTCCTGACCATGGATCGCTATCTGATGTGGCGCTGGCCGACCACCGGCCGGTTCCTGGAGTACATGAAGATCACCTACGGCTGGTCGCTGATGCTGATCGTGGTGTTCTGCGTGCTGTTGTTCCGCTACCTCGACGCCAAGCAGGACGGCCGCCTGGACCAGGGCATCGACCCGTTGTGGCTGTCCAAGCCCGAGCCCGAGCCGGCTTCCGCAGGTAGCGTGAGCGCATGAGCATCCCGCCGCCCAAGGTTGAACTCACGGACTCTCAGTGGCGGGAAAAACTGACCGCCGCCGAATTTCACGTACTGCGCGAGGCCGGAACGGAACGCCCATTCGTCGGTGAATACACCGACACCAAGACCGAGGGCGTATACCAGTGCCGGGCCTGCGGCGCCGAACTGTTCCGGAGCACCGAGAAGTTCGAATCCCATTGCGGCTGGCCGTCTTTCTTCGACCCCGCCGACTCGGACGCGGTCATCCTGCGGACCGACAACAGTATGGGCATGCGCCGCGTCGAGGTGCTGTGCGCCAACTGCCACAGCCACCTCGGGCACATCTTCGAGGGCGAGGGCTACCCGACCCCGACCGACCAGCGCTACTGCATCAACTCGATCTCGCTGCGCCTGGTCCCGGCCGAGGGCTGAGAGACACCCGCTGCCATGGTGGTTTCCCAGCCCACCAACTCGCAGTTGCGACGTTGGCGACAGCATCTGGCCAATGAACGGGCTGAGGCCGCCGTCTACCGGGATCTGGCTCAGCGCCGCGAGGGCGCCGAACGCGACATCCTGCTGGAACTGGCCACCGCAGAAGGCAGACACGAGCAGCACTGGTTGACGTTGCTCGGCGACCAGGTCGGTAAACCACACAGACCCGACCTGCGGACCCGGGGACTCGGGTTTCTGGCCCGCCACCTCGGATCGGTGTTCACGCTGGCCCTGGCGCAACGGGCCGAATCGCGCTCAGCGTACGAGACCGACGACGATGCCACGCCCACGATGGCCGCCGACGAACGCATCCACATGGAAGTCGTCCGCGCACTCGCGAGCAGGGGCCGCGACCAACTGTCGGGCAGTTTCCGTGCCGCGGTATTCGGCGCGAACGACGGGCTGGTCAGCAATCTGGCGCTGGTGCTGGGTATCGGCGCCACCGGGGTGGCCAGCCAGACGATCCTGGCGACGGGTCTGGCCGGGTTGATCGCGGGAGCGCTGTCGATGGGTGCCGGCGAGTACGTATCGGTCAACTCTCAGCTCGAACTTCTGGAGGCGTCAACACCCAGCCCCACCGCCGGCACCGCGGTGCAGGCACTCGACGTCGACGCCAACGAACTGGAACTGGTGTATCGGGCCCGCGGGCTGAGCCAGCAGGACGCTGCCGTCCGCGTCTCCGAGGTTTTCGCGAGCCTGCGATCCGGAGTTCTGCGTGACTCACCACTCGGCGAGGTGTCTACCGAGAAGCACGAAGCCGTGGGAACCGGATTAGGAGCTGCGGTCTCCAGCTTCCTGTTCTTCGCGTCCGGCGCGCTGATCCCGGTGCTGCCCTACTTGTTCGGGCTCACTGGCAGCACCGCGGTGGTCGTGTCAGCGGCACTGGTCGGCATCGCCCTGCTGTCGACCGGGATGGTCGTGGGTTTGCTCTCGGGCGGACCTCCGCTACGACGCGCAATGCGCCAGCTGCTGATCGGCTACGGCGCCGCCGCCGTCACCTATCTGCTGGGCCTCTTGTTCGGCACCGCAGCCGGCTGAGCTGCCGCGCGTAGCGAATGTGCCCGACCCCACCGTCGCGGCACACAATCTGTGTTCACTGACAAGCGTTCCGACGCATAGCCGCGCGAGAATGAACTCCCCGCCCCCGTCCGTGACAGTGCGCCGTCGGGCGGGGCCTGAAACCACACACACCCGGGAGCACCGATGAGCGCGAACCACCCAACCTCCACACGACCAATGGGATTGATCGATGACGCCTCAGCGCTCGAAGAGCGCCGAGCCGAGCGGGCGGCGGTCTGACGGCCGTGGCCGGTCAAAGCGGAGATGCTGCCCAGACAAACCACCGGCAGCCGTGGCGGAACAGCGGTCGGCACCATCCCGCCGTCATCCAGCAGGCACTGAAACGGAACGAGAGCTTGCAGCTGCGAGTGGCGGACCGGATCACCGACTTCGCCGGGTCGATGCGCTTCGTCTACATCCACGCGATCGGGTTCGCGGTCTGGATGGTCTATCTGGAGCGAAGTCCTTGGCCGACACTGACATTGGTGGTGTCGCTCGAGGCCATCTTCCTATCAACATTCGTGATGATCGGGCAGAACCGACAAGCCGCCTTCCAACAGGCCAAGGCGGACCGCGACTTTCAGGTGCAAGAGACCGAACTCGGCACCAATACCGAACTCACCCGCCAGATTCACGTCCTCACCACCGAGTTGCACCGACGGTTCATGAATCCAGGCCCGACCGGGAAGGACGGTGGCGTAGCTACCTGACCGGATACTCAGCCGCGAGCTACGGCAGGTTGGCGACGAGCTGCTCGATGCCGACGCGCGGGCCGGTGAAGAAGGGCGTCTCCTCGCGGACGTGGCGGCGGGCATCGGTGTAGCGCAGCTTCCACATCAATTCGACGATGCGGGCCAGGTCGGGCCCCTCGAAGGCGAGGATCCACTCGTAGTCGCCCAGCGCGAACGCCGGCACTGTGTTCGCCCGCACGTCCGGGTATTCGCGGCCGGCCATGCCGTGCTCGACGAGCATCCGCCGGCGATCTTCGTCGGGCAGCAGGTACCAGTCCAGCGACCGAACGAACGGGTAGACGCAGATGTAGTCGCCGGGGTCCTCACCCGCGATGAATGCCGGCAGGTGACTCTTGTTGAACTCGGCCGGGCGGTGCAGGGCAACCACACTCCACACCGGCTCGCAGGCCATCCCGAGCGCGGTCCGACGGAAGCCGGTGTAGGTGGCCTGCAGATCCTCGACGCGCTCGGCGTGGGTCCACATCATGAAGTCGGCGTCGGCCCGGAACCCGGCGACGTCATACAACCCACGGACGACGACGCCGCTGTCCGCGCGCTTCTTGAGGAATGCCGCGGTCTCGGCGGCAATGTCGGCCCGCGACGCTTCGTCCGCGGCCAGCTCATCCGGCTGTACCGCGAAGACCGAGATCATCATGTACCTGGTCATCGAGTTGAGGGCGTCGTAGTCGAGCTTGGCCATACCTCTATCGTGCCCTATCGCGGACGGCCGGTGCCCACCAGCTCCACGGCCGCCCGGGTAGCCGACGCCACGCACGCGGGCACCCCGATGCCGTCCAGATAACCGCCGGCCACCGCCAGCCCGTCAGGCAGTCCCGCGCGCAGCTCGGCGACCAGTTCGACATGGCCGGGACCGTACTGAGGCATCGCATCGATCCAGCGCTGCACCCGGTAGTCCACGGGCTCAGCAGTGATCCCGAACAGCGTCCGCAGATCCTCCGACGACCACGCCAGCAGCCGGTCATCCCCGACATCGCGGGCCACGTCGTCCCCGAACCGTCCGTAGGACAACCGCACCAGCTCCACGTTGCCGCCCCGGCCCCACTTGCGCGAGGTGAGGGTAATCGCCTTGGCGTGCAAGGCTTCTCCAGCAGCCATCAGCACCCCGGACTGCGGCGGCAACGGCGTGCCGCCAGGCAGCGCCAGGGCCACCAGAGCGGCCGACGCCACGCGGATCAGCCGGGCGACGGCGGCGCTGCCCGGAGCGACGTCAGCGAGCAGCGTGGCGAGCCCCGGCGCCGGCAGCGCCAGC
>JARLGS010000268.1 GCA_031292695.1 Mycobacterium sp.
CGGTCTCTGTGACTGGATCGAGGCCGGGGCTCCCATCAGCGGCGACATCGAGACGCTCGGCGCGGTGCCCGGACGCTACGCCGAACTGACCGTCGTCGTGACCTACGCCACGGCCGATCCGCTCAACTGACCCTTTCGAACTCTGGAGATTTCCATGGCACGCGCACGCGGTGCGAATGCGATTCTGTGCTCTGCCTTCGAGGCGACCTATGGCACGCCGCCCGGATCCGGCTTTCGCAAGCTCCCCTTCGTCTCGGCCTCACTCGGCGAGGAACAGGGGCTGATCGACAGCGACCTGCTCGGGCTCGGTCGCGAACCGCTGCCACCGAGCCGCGACGTGGTCAACAACGAGGGCGAAGTCGTTGTGCCCGTCGATCTCCGGAACTTCGGCACCTGGCTGAAGCTCTTGATGGGCGCGTCGACCACGACCGGCACCGTCGCCGCCTCCGGGGCAATTGTTTTTTCGGCCCAGCCCGCCGCCTCGTCGACCATCACCATCAATGGTGTCGCCTTCACCTTTGTGGCCAGTGCGCCGACCGGCAACCAGATCCAGATCGGCGCCAACCTCTCGGCGACGATCACTGCGATCGCCACCGCGCTCAACGCCAGTGTCAATGCGAGCGTCACACCTGCCACCTATGCCGCGTCGGGCGGCACCACGCTCACCGTCACCCACGACACGCTCGGCACGGCAGGCAATGCCTTCACGCTGGCCGCCGACGTTCCGTCCAACGGTACGGTCTCCGGTGCGACGCTGACGGGCGGCACCAATTCGCACGTCTTCGTCTCCGGCAGCCTGTCGCTGCCTTCGATGGCGATCGAGATCGGTCTGCCGGAAGTGCCGAGCTACGGCATGAACTTCGGCGCGCGCGCCAACAACATGAAGATCGCGCTCCAGCGTTCGGGCATGCTGAACGCTACCTTGGCGCTGATCGCCCAGGGCGAGACCCGCGCCGCGGCCTCGGCCGCCGGCACACCGACCTCCGCCGTCATCGAGCGCTTCGCACAGTTCTCCGGCAGCGTGACCCGCAACGGCACGGCGCTCGGTCAGGTGGTCTCGGCGGATCTCTCCTACGCCAACAATCTCGACAAGGTGGAGGTCATCCGCTCCGACGGGCGCATTGCCGACGTCGATCCTGCCATGGTCGCGCTCGACGGCAACGTCACCGTGCGCTTTGCCGACACGGTCCTGCTCGATCAGGCAAGCTCCGGGTTGCCTTGCGAACTTTCCTTCGGCTGGTCGATCGGCGCGAACAAGTCCCTCACCATCACCGCCCACAGC
>JARLGS010000269.1 GCA_031292695.1 Mycobacterium sp.
GGCAGGCCGGGGGGGGATCGCTGCTTGGACATGGCAGCGCTCAGGGGCTGACGGCCTGAACCGGCTTGTCCGGGCCCTTGTAGTCGGGGGCGGCACGGATGCGTTCGGCGTCGAGCGCCAGGGTGATGGTCAGCCCGTCCTTGGCCGGGGCGAACTGCAGCGACGACCAGGTGACCGCGATCTTGCGGTTGCCGACGCCGAGAAAGCCGCCGAAGTCGAGCACGGCGGCGACGGAGCGGCCATCGGTGTCCACCAGCACGTCGATGACGCGGCCAATATTCTCCGGGGCTTTGCCTTCGGGAATGACGCGCACGACATGGCCGAGCAGTTCATCGGCAACGCCGGGCGCGATCACTTGCACGTCGTCGGCATAGGCCGGGGCGACGAGCAAAAAGACGAACAGGAGCGACAGTCTCAACCGAACCTCCCGGGTAATGGGCAGCGTGCAGTACGGCGTTATCGCCGCAGCATATACCGAAGTGTCGCCGCAGAAGTCGGCTCACCCGGCTTGATGCATATCAATTGAGCTTCGGGCGACATGGGGTAGGCGTGGCACGGAGCAGGAAGATCATGTCACAAGCCATCAGCACCCCCGGACAAGCGGCCGTCAGCAAGCGCGTCGCGATCAAGCCGATCGTTCAGGTCGCGGCGGGCAACGCGCTCGAGATCTACGACTTCATGATTTACGGCTACTACGCGCGCTACATCGGGCAGGCGTTCTTTCCCACCACCAACCAGTATGTCTCGCTGATGCTGGCGCTGATGACGTTCGCCATCGGGTTCCTGGCCCGGCCGGTCGGCGCCATCGTGCTCGGATCGTACACCGACCACCACGGCCGGCGGAAAGGGCTGATCCTGTCGCTGACGCTGATGTCGCTCGGCATCATCTCGGTGGCCTGCACGCCGGGCTATGCGACCATCGGCTTCCTCGCCCCGCTGCTGGTGGTGACCGGCCGTCTGTTGCAGGGTTTCTCGGCCGGCGCCGAGCTTGGCGGCGTGGTCGTCTATCTGGCGGAAATCGCCCCGCCGACCCGGCGGGCCTTCTACACGTGCTGGCAGGTCGGCAGCCAGCAGTTCGCCGTGATGGGGGCCTCGATCGTCGGCGTCGTGCTCTACAACGTGCTGTCGCCGGCCGAGTTGCAGAGCTGGGGCTGGCGGGTGCCACTGCTGCTGGGCTGCGCGGTGATGCCGATCATGTTCTGGCTACGCGCCAGCCTGGCCGAGACGGAAGTGTTCGCCCGCAAGAAGAAGACCCCCAACTTCTCCGAGATCTGCAGCAGCCTGGCCGGCAGCTGGCGGATCATCCTGCTGTGCATGAGCACGGTCACCTTCGCCACCGTCACCTCGCAGACCATCCAGACTTACGCGCCGACCTACATCGCCAGCCTGAACCTCGGCGCCATGGCCGGCTTCGTGACCCTGTTCTTCGTCGGTCTGACGACCCTGGTCAGCCTGCCGCTGTGTGCCCTGGTGGCGGACCGGGTCAACCGCCGCAGCATGCTGATCGTGGTCACCCTCACCGCGGCGGTCACCGCCTACCCGTTGCTGGCCTGGCTGGCCGCCGAGCCGAGCGTCTTCCGCTTCGTTGCCTTCGAGTTGTGGTTCTCGTTCATGTATGGGGCCTACAGCTCGGTCCAGGTGGCGATGATGGTCGAACTGGTGCCCGCGCACGCCCGCACCTCGGGCTATTCCTTCGCCCAGGCGGTCGCCGCCGCCATATTCGGGGGCTTCACGCCGGCCATCTGCACCTGGCTGAACCACGCCTTCGACAACAACGCGATGGTGGGGGTGTGGCTGGCGATCAACGCCATCATCGGCCTGATCGCGGCGCTGTGCCTGAACCAGCGGAAGACGGGGATCGCCCAGGGCGTCGAGATGCAGTAACCCGCGGCTTTACGGCCGTCCGGGCCGCCTGACGCTGCGTTGCCGTGCGGCGATTCAGGCCTTAAGGTTGGTTGGCTATCGGCAACGGCAAGAAAACGGCACGGACGATTATGTCCGGCATCGAGGAGAAGCGTCATGAGGATTACCCGGAGAGCATTCGGCCGCCTCGCAACCGCTGGCGCCCTGGCCGGCACCGGTCTCGCAGCCGGCGCCCTCCCGTGCCCGGCGATCGCGCAAAAC
>JARLGS010000003.1 GCA_031292695.1 Mycobacterium sp.
AGCAGATTGTTCGACACGTCCTTCTGGGCCATGCCGAGCCGGGCGGCCCGCAGCCGGTCCACGTCCACTTGCAGGGCCGGGTAGTCGAGAATCTGCGGGATATGCGCGTCCACCACGCCGGGGATCTTCTGCAACGCCAGCAGCAACCGCTGGGCGAGCACGTAGGAGCGGCCGAGGTCGCGGTCCTGGATCTGGATGTCGATCGGCGCGGACAGGCCGAAGTTCAGCACCTGGCTGACGATGTCGGCGGTCTGGAAGTAGAACAGCGAGGCCGGGAAGGCGACCGGCAGCCGCGCCCGCATGGCGTGGATGTAGTCGCGGCTCGGCCGGTGGCCGGGCTTGAGCTGGATCAGGATATCGGCGTCGCCGCTGCTGACGTTGTCGGACGGCACCAGCGCCAGGTTGAACGAGAACGGCGCGCCGACCAGGTCGTTGATGGTCCGGATCTCGGCCGGCGGGATGATTTTCCGGATTTCCGTCTCGACGTCCAGCACGCGCGCCTCGGTGACCTCCAGCTTGGTGCCGGCCGGGGCGCGGTAGTGCAGCTTGATGATGCCGACGTCGGCGGTGGGGAAGAAATCGGTGCCGATGAAGGCGGCCAGGCCCGCCGAACAGGCCAACAGGGCAAAGAAGCACACCAGCACGAAGCCGCGCGCGTGCAGCACCGTGGCCAGGATCGACCCGTACAGGTTGCGCACCCATTCGAAGGCGCGCTCGAAGACCGCCGCCAGCCCGCGCGCCGGCCCGTCGTGCTGGCCGGCGAGCATCAGTCGGGTCATCGTCGGCACCACGGTGAAGCTCAGAAGGTAGGAGGCCAGCATCGCCAGCACCACGGTGATGCCGAGCGGGACGAACAGGTAGCGCGCCGGACCCGTCAGCAGGAACACCGGCAGGAACACGATGCAGATGGCCAGCGTCGCCACCGTCAGCGGCGTCACCACCTCGCCGCAGCCGTCCAGGATGGCGACCGTGAGCGGTTTGCCCAGCGACTGGTTGCGGTGGATGTTCTCGATGGTGACGGTGGCGTTGTCCACCAGCAGGCCGATAGCCAGCGCCAGCCCGCCCAGCGTCATCAGGTTGATCGACTGACCCGCGGCGAACAGCCCGGCGACGCCGGCGAAGATGGACAGCGGAATCGACACCGACACGATCACGGTGTTCCGCCAACTGCCCAGGAACATCAGGATCATCAGCGAGACCAGGATCGACGAGA
>JARLGS010000270.1 GCA_031292695.1 Mycobacterium sp.
GAGGTGAATCCCGTTGCTGGAGATCGGGTCTGGCCCGTAGGTTTGCTCGGCACCGGCCGGCGCCGGCACCAGCGCCTGCAGTTGTGCAGCGCTGACCGGTGCGGCCGACGAGGCTGTGCTTGCCGTGCCCGCCGTCGTGGCAGAGGACCCCTTGGTGCCGGAATCAGAGGTACTACTGCACGCCGCCGCGAGGCCGATCGCCGTAATCCCGACTGCCAGCGCACGAATCATGTGGTGCATGGTCGCTCCCGTCGTTGACCGCACCGTATCAACGCGCCGTCAGATTATTTGGCGGATCAGTCAAAATTGGGCGGGCAGCCAGATCGCACCTACGATGCGAAACGTGCAAGGGGAAGGTTGGGTCGCCCACATCCCGACGGCCACGTACGGTCGGCCTCGACTGAGCGACGCGATCATCGCGCGGCCCACGCTTATCCGAACACCGTGTGCCTCAGGCGCTGAACTGGTGGTGGTGACCGCGCCCGCCGGTTACGGCAAGACGACTGCGGTGGCATTGTGGGACGACGCCGACGCCCGGCCGTTCGCCTGGGTGCGGCTGGATCATCTGGACAACGACCCCGCGCATCTGCTGCTGCATTTGGTAACCGCCGTCAGCCAGGTCGCCCCGGTCGATGCCGCGGTATTCCAGTACCTACGCGGACTCGGCCGGGCGGTGGATACCCATCTGGTCCCGGCAGTGGTCGGCGCATTGGAGTCCGCCGGACCAATTGTGCTGGTGCTCGACGATATTCACGAGTTGACCCAGAACACAGCCGTCGACACTCTGGGGGCCGTTGTTCAGCTGGCTCCGGAGGCGACGACGTTGACCCTGATCGGCCGGAACGCGCCGCCGCTGGACCTGGCGCGGCGCAGGCTGCAGGGCAGTGTGCTGGACATCGGTACCGAGCAGCTGAAACTCACTGCGGCCGAATCTGAATCGGCGCTCGGTTCCATGGGTGTTCCGGTCGGTCCCGCGGCGGCACTGGTGATCGAACGTTGCGAGGGCTGGGCTGCCGGTGTCGTCATGGCGGCGATGGTGCTGCGCGACGGTTCGTCCGCCGAGGCGATCACGGGACGCCATCGTCTGGTCGCCGACTATCTGGTCGAGGAGGTGCTTGGCCGGCTCGACCCGGCCGTCGAGTCGTTCCTCGTCGAATCGGCTGTGCTCGACCAATTCGCCGCCGACGATCTGAACAGCGTTCTGCAGCGCGATGATTCAGCCGAAATGCTGGCCGCGATCCGCTCTTCGGGCAACCTGTTTCTGGTTTCCCTTGACGGCCAAGGCGTGTGGTATCGGTACCACCGGCTGTTCGCCGATCTGCTGCGCGCGCGGCTGCGCAACCGGGATCCGGGGCGATTCCGCATGCTGGCCGCCCGAGCGGCGGAGCATCTGGAGCGGGCCGGCGACATCGATGGCGCGCTGCCGCAGGCACTGGCGGCCGAGGACCTGGCGCACGCCGCGGCGCTGGTGGAGCGCGACGCCGTGCATCTCGGATTCGACGGTCGCGCAGGAATTTTGGAGCGTCGGCTGAACCTGTTGGACGAGCACGTGTTCGTCGACTACCCGGACGCGGCGATCGCCAGGGCCTGGTTGGGGGTGACATTGGGCGACGCCGACCTGATCCAGCGGTCGCTTGTGTTGGCCGCCGTGGCTGATCGCGGCGGCGCATTGGCCGACGGCACACCGTCGGTGGAAGTTGCTGCGGCCCTGGTCGGTTCCCTCGTCGGCATCGGCGGCGTGCAGGAGGTAGTAAGGCATGCGGACACGGTGTGCGCTGCCGGTGACCACCTGACCAACCAGTGGTGGGGAGCGGCCTGCTCGGTCAAGGGTGGCGCCTTATCCATGATCGGTGACACCGAAAGTGCCAGGGCCGCACTGGAATCGTCACTACCGGTCCTCGATGATCTTCCGGGTTTTCAGGCCGCCGCGTTGGCGCACCTCGCCCTGCTGGACCTCGACGCCGGTGCCGTGGTGGCGGCGGCGCAGCGCAGTACGCAGGCCCGCGGCATCGTCGAATCGCGGGACCTGTGCGATCTGGTCCCGATGGTGGTGGTGTACGCGGTCGACGCCGTGGTACGTGGGCACCGCGGCGATGTGGCGGGAGCGCGCGAAGCGGTGGACGGCACCGAACGTCTGCTGAGTCGCCTCGGCGACCTGGCTGCCCGCACCGCGGCCCTCGGGCACGCTCTGGTGGCGGCCACCGCCGTCGAGATCGACGATCCAGAGATGTGCCGACACCAGCTGGCCGCAGCGCAGCGGGCCTGCCTCCGGGAGCCTGACGTCGCGGGGGTTCAGGCTCGACTGGTGCGTATCCGGGAGTTGCTCGCGGCCCGCGCAGCGCACGGGCCGCGACCATCCCTGAGTGCGGCCGAATTGCGGTTGCTTCCGCATCTGGCCACGCACCTGTCCCTGCAGCGGATTGCCGCCGAACTGCACCTCGGTCGCGAAACAGTCAAGAGCCAGACCAAATCCATCTATCGCAAGCTGGC
>JARLGS010000271.1 GCA_031292695.1 Mycobacterium sp.
ACCCCGGCACGCTGTGGCGGTTCGAGTACTCGCCGGAGTCCTACACCGGCACCGAACTGGAGTACGCCGTCGAGGTGTGCAATGCGGTCGCCGAGATTGTGCAGCCCACTCCGGACCGGCCGCTGATCGTCAACCTGCCCGCCACCGTCGAGATGGCCACGCCGAACGTCTATGCCGACTCCATCGAGTGGATGAACCGGCGGCTGGCGCCGCGGGACTCGATCATCCTGAGCCTGCACCCGCACAACGACCGCGGCGAGGGTGTCGCGGCGGCGGAGCTGGGTTATCTGGCCGGCGCCGACCGCATCGAGGGCTGCCTGTTCGGCAACGGTGAACGCACCGGCAACGTCTGCCTGGTGACGCTGGGCCTGAATCTGTTCAGCCGCGGTGTGGACCCGCAGATCGACTTCTCCAACATCGACGAGATCCGCCGCACCGTGGAGTACTGCAACCAGCTGCCCGTGCACGAGCGCCACCCCTACGGCGGCGACCTGGTGTACACCGCGTTCTCCGGCAGCCACCAGGACGCCATCAACAAGGGCCTGGACCAGATGAAGGTCGACGCCGACGAGGCCGATCAGGACGTCGACGACATCCTGTGGCAGGTGCCGTATCTGCCGATCGACCCGAAGGATGTCGGCCGCACCTACGAAGCCGTGATCCGAGTCAACTCGCAGTCGGGCAAGGGCGGGGTCGCCTACATCATGAAGGCCGACCACGGTCTGGCGCTGCCCCGCCGGCTGCAGATGGAGTTCAGTCAGTCCATCCAGAAGATCACCGACGGTGAGGGCGGCGAGGTCTCGCCAAAGGAGATCTGGGACGTCTTCTCCGACGAATACCTGGCGCCGATCACGCCGCTGGAGCGGATGCGGCAGAAGGTCACCGCCGCCGAGGTCGACGGCGGCACCGACACCATCGCCGCGATCGTCAAGATCGACGGCGAGGAACGCGAGATCGTCGGGGCAGGCAACGGTCCGCTGGCGGCCTTCATCGACGCCCTGGGCGCCGTCGGTTTCGACGTCAACGTCCTCGACTACTCCGAGCACGCCATGTCGGCCGGTGAGGAAGCCCAGGCGGCTGCCTATGTGGAGGCCACGATCGGCGGCAAGACGGTGTGGGGCGTCGGGATCGCGCCGTCGATCACCACGGCGTCACTGCGTGCGGTGGTGTCCGCCGTGAACCGTGCCGCCCGTGATTAACTGACGGTCGCGTAGTTTCTGCGCAATCGCCGACACGGAGGGAAACCATGAACTGGGGATCTAGCTGGGATTTTCTGTGGCACTTCCTGATCATCTTCGCCTGGATCGCGTACCTGCTGGTGCTGTTTCAGATCCTCGGCGATCTGCTCTGGCGTGACCACAAAACGTCGGGCTGGGCAAAGGCGATCTGGGTTGTCTTCTTGATCTTGTTCCCGTGGTTGACGGCACTGATCTACCTGATCGCGCGTGGGCCCGGGATGGCCCAGCGCGCTCGTGAAGCGGCCGCCGCGGCCAAGTCGGAGACCGACTCCTACATCCGGGAGGCGGCGGGCCGTTCTCCGGCTCAGGAGATCGCCGACGCGAAAGCCCTACTGGATGCCGGGGCAATCAGCCAGGCTGAGTTCGACGCGCTGAAGGCCAAGGCGCTGTCCTGATCACCGGGCAGCGGCTCCTGGTAGGCCCGGGTCCTCGGCAACGCTCAGGATCCGGGCACACCAGGCGACGGCTTGCGCGGCAAAGTCTTGTGCGGTACCGGTTTTCGCGGAATCCAGTAACCGCTCGTTGATCAGTGTCGCGACCCCCCCGACGCAGAACAGCGCCGCATCGAAACTCTCCGGATCGGCATCGCGATCGGGCTGCAGGAGGGCCAGAATCGCGGCGGCCACCCGATGCTGAGACACCCGGATGTGTTCGGCAACCGACTCGAGGTGCCGGGCATCGGTCAGGAAGATCCGCACCACCAACGGGTCGCTCTCGGCGTGTTCGATGAATCCGGCCAGGCCCAGCGTCAGCCGGGTCTGCACACTAGCCTTCTCGGGCCCACTGCCGCCGGCCAGCATCGCGGCGAACGGGCCCTCCAGCACGTCGTCGATCACCGCTCCGATCAGCGCGCCCAGACCGGCAAACTGTTCGTAGAAATACCGGTCCGTCAGCTTTGCCCGCGCCGCGATCGCCCGGACACTCAGCGCCGCGAGCCCGCCTTCGCGCCACAGTTCCTCCGCCGCATCCAGCAGTAGCCGCCGCCGCTCGGCGCGGCGCTGTTCCGCCGACCTGCCGGAGTACTTGCGTTGTGCCACGCCGGCGGCCGTGTCGTCAGCCATCTGGACCGACTCCTCCCTTGACACCGCCACACGGCGAATCCAAACTGATGACATTCGTCCTCAGATTGGGGTTGTAATGACTGCCATTGTGCCAACAGAACCGACGCTGAAGGAACTGCACGGCCGACCGTTCGCGTCCCTGTATGACGAGTTCGACTACCAGGTCCGCCGGATCGACGGCGCCCTGCCCGCCGACCTCACCGGGACGCTGTTCCGCATCGGCCCCGGCAAGTTCGAAGTCGGCGACACCGTGCTGAGGACCATGTTCGACGGCGACGGCATGGTGGCGCGGTTCATCCTGGACGGGCACTCCGTCCGATTCACCAACCGCTACGTGCGCACCAGGCAGTACCGCGGTGGCGATCGGATGACCCAGCGCGGCATCACCACCAACGCGCCCACCCTGCTGGGTAATCTGCGCCCGCCGGCCAATACCGCCAACACCAACGTGGTCTCGATCTGCGGCGAGCTACTCGCACTCTGGGAGGGCGGCCCGCCGCACCGGATCGATCCCGATTCGCTGGACACCTTGGGCCTCAAACATTTCGACGGCGACCGCCTCGGTTACCTCGGCGCGTTTTCCGCGCATCCCAAATGGGACCCACATACCGGCGAGGTGTTCAACTTCGGTCTCGACCTGTTCCCCACGCCGCGGCTTCGGTGCTACCGCGTCGACCCGAGCGGCCGCTGCACCCAGATCAGCTCGCTGCCGCTCTGGGACATGGTGTGGAACCACGACTTTGCGCTCACGCGGCGGCATCTGGTCTTCGTGCTGGATCCGCTGCGGCCGAACATCCCCACGCTGCTGCGCACCCGATCCTTGGCGCAGTCGCTGGACTACCAGGTACGCAACGGCTCGACCCGGTTCGCCCTGGTGCCCCGCGATGGTGGCAGGGCTCGCGTCATCGAACATGAAGCGCTGGCCCACATTCACCTCACCAACGCCTTCGACGACGGTTCCGACACCGTGGTGGAATTCGTCCGATTCGAGGATCCCGACGTCTTCCGGAAGCTGGGCGAGGCGTGGGAAGGCTCGGTGGACAACCCCGATCCCCGTGCTCACCTGACCATCGATGAATTTCCTCGTGGGCATCTGTCCCGCTTCCGGATCAGTAAGACCGGGCGGATCACCGAGACCGTGCTATCGGCAAGGGCACGAATGGAATTCCCGCAATACGACTCGCGCCGGTCGACCCGCGAGCACAACGTCACCTACGCCGCCGCAGCCACGCAGGACGTCGGGCACTACAACGCGGTGACAAAGATCGACCACCGCACCGGGTCCCAGATCACGTTCGATTTCGGGCTGGCCCAGACGGGTGAACCCCTGTTTGTGCCACGGTCCCGAACCTCAGCTGAGGACGATGGCTGGCTCCTGGTGCTCAACCACGACCTGCTATCGCATCGTTCGCAACTGGTCATCTTCGACGCCCGCACCGTCGAAGACGGGCCGCTCGCGACCGCGCATCTGGAGCATCATCTGCCGATCGGATTCCACGGCACCTTCAGCCGGAGGGTTGCCGGCTAAGACCCCGCGCCGAAACGGCATTCCAGCAGGCCACTACTCGCACTTTCCCTGCTGGAATGCGGTTTCGGCGAACGTCAGAACAGAGTGAACTGATCGCCGGCCGGCGTCCGGTCGACAAACGACTCGACGTCCGAGCCACCGACCACGTGGCCGAGCAGCGTCATGAAGTCCTCGTCGGCGACCAGCGGCACACCCAGTTCCCGGGCCTGGTAGCCCTTGCCTTGGGCGGGCACCGGGTCGTTGCAGATCACCAGGGAGGTCTGCGCATCGACGCTGTCGGAGTATGACAACCCAGCGTGCACGATGCGCTCGATGACCTCCTCGTGCGTGCGGCGGGTCTCCCCGGACAGCGCCACGCGCATGCCCTGCACCAGCGGCCGTCCGCGCTCGAACTTGCCGGGATTGGCGTAGGCACACGGCAGACGGGACGCCAACACCTTCAGTGGCCGCAACTCGTCGTGGGTGATGGCACCGTTGGGCCAGCGCTTGCGGCCGACCGTACGAATCGGCAGCCAGCGCCGGCACTCCCGCGCCGCGGCCAGTGCGGGCTTGAGGATCTGGGCCAGCACCAATGCGTCGTCCAGCGCATCGTGCGGGCGAATCTGGGTGGCGCCGTAATGCGTCGCCAGAGTCTCCAGCCGCAGGTTCTCGGTGCCCAGATCGAGCCGGCGCGCCAACTCGACCGTGCACATGACGCTGTCGACCGGCAGCACCGCCCCGACCCGCTCGCATTCGGCGGCCAGGAAGGCGTAGTCGAAGCCGGCGTTGTGGGCCACCAGCGTGCGCCCGGCCAGCACGTCGGCCAGCTCGCCGACCACGTCACCGAAGGTCGGCTG
>JARLGS010000272.1 GCA_031292695.1 Mycobacterium sp.
GCAACAATGCCGGCCGCGGATACACCTCATTTCCCGATGAACTGCTGAGCGCGCTTGGGTCCACGTATCTCACGCCGACACTCTCTTATTCACCGGCTGCCGAGGTCAGCGCCTATCACAGCGGCACCACCCTGGCGAACATCGCCGTAACCGGCGTGCTGACCATTTCCAACGGTTCGACTGCCTATGTCTCCGGTTGCGCCAAGGGCGGTATCAACCTCAGCGGGGGCGGTATCGCCAACAATGCGACCCTCAATACCGAAGGCACCTTTTCCATGAGTTCCAGCAGCGCACCGGTCAACCTGACCGTGGGCGCCAAGACCATCAACATCACACAGTCCGGCGGCAGCTACGCGGCGATCACCGCCGGGGCGTTCACGGCCAATGTGGTGTCGGCCGGATCGACGATCGGCACCGCCCTGGTCGGCGGTATAAAAAACGCCGACAACTCGATCACTGCCGCCAGCACCGGCACCGCCCTGATCACCCTCACCAATGGCACGGTCTATACCCTGGATCTGACCAAGATCACTCAATCCGGCGGGGTCATCAGCACCACCGCCGGCGCGCAGCTGATCTCCGGGACCGGCACCCTGCCCGCCAGCATCTCGCTGACCTATAACGCGGTGTACGGCGGCGGCATCAATTTCCTTACCGGCACCGTGGGCACCTTGTGGGGCAACACCCTGGCGTTGACCGGCTACAGCGCCACCTACAACCTGCTCAAGGCCAACAGCAACGTCTCGATCCTCACCGCGACGGTGGGCCAGTTCCAGGGCGGCGGCAATTTGAGCGTGACGCAATACAATACGCCATCGTTCACCAGCGCCAGCCAGATGGTCGGCACGCTGCTCAACCAGAATGGCACGGCCTACACCGGCGCGGCCCTGGCGAACCTGACGCAAAACGTCGCCACCGCCTCACCCGGCTTGCCCGGCGTTCCGTACTGCAACATCACCGCCACCACCATAGATGTCACGCCGCTGCAGAGCCAGGCCAACTACGTGTTCTACTTTTCCGGGAGCACGCCGATGCTGAAGATCCAGAACGTCAACACCGCCGCGGGAACGGCGGTTTCGGCAGGGCCGTACAACCTGGCGACCACCGACATGCGCACCCTGCTGGGGGCCAACTTCCTGACCTGCAACTACGGCAACACCAGTTGCGGCAGCAGCGCAACCCCCAGCAACGGCTGGACCTTCACCGGCATCAAGGCCCTGCCGCCGGGCGTGCTGTGGTTCCAGGGCAACGTCACCTTGGACGGCGTGCAGAGCCTGAGCCGGCTCACCAATACCGTGCTCACCACCGGCAGTGTCACCTTGACCAGCAACAGTTCGGTGCCCTTGTATTCGCCGAACTTCTCCGGCTACTCGAACCTGTGCACCGGCGCCTTCTACCCGACCAACCTGTGCAACAAAAACGCTACTCCGCCGGCACTGGTCACCTGGACCGACTCGTCCAATGTTGTCCACAGCGGCCTGCCCATCGGCAACATCGCCATTGAAGCCAACAGCGGGCTGAGCACCAGCGGCTGGACCCTGTACGGCAACGTCATCCTTGGCGGGCTGGTCAGCACCTCGGGAGCCACTACCAATATCAAGGGTGCGTTGTCCACCGGCAACAATGGCACCAGCCCGACC
>JARLGS010000273.1 GCA_031292695.1 Mycobacterium sp.
CCGGTGAACCGGTTGCGCAGTTCCACGGTGCCGTCGGCCCAGCCGCGGCCCACCACGACGATCCACGGCACGCCCAGCAGCTCGGCGTCCTTGAACTTCACGCGGGGCGACGACGTACGGTCGTCGAGCAGCTCGTCGAGCCCCAGCAGGTCCAGCTCACCGGACAATTCGAGCGCGCCACTCCGTGCTTCCGCGTCCTTGTTGGCGATCACCAGGTGCAAGTCGAACGGCGACACCGCGGCCGGCCAGCGCAAGCCCAGCTCGTCGTGCTGCTGCTCGGCGATCACTGCGACCAGTCGCGACACCCCGATGCCGTAGGACCCCATGGTCAAGCGCACCGGCTTGCCGTTCTCGCCGAGCACATCGGCGCTGAACGCGTCGGTGTACTTGCGGCCGAGCTGGAAGACGTGGCCGATCTCGATGCCGCGCGCAGAAACCAAGGGACCGGCTCCATCCGGCGACGGGTCGCCGTCCCGGACGTCAGCCGCCTCGATGGTGCCGTCGGGCGTGAAGTCGCGGCCGGCGACCAAGCCAACCACGTGCTTGCCTTTTTCGTCGGCGCCCGTGATCCATGCCGTGCCGTCCACCACCCGCGGGTCGACCAGGTAGCGAACACCGTTGGCCAGCAAGGCTTTCGGGCCGATGTAGCCGCGCACCAGGAATGGGTACTTGGCGAAGTCGGCGTCATCGATCATCGCGTACTCGGCAGGATCGAGGGCGGCGCCCAGCCGCTTGTCGTCGATCTCGCGGTCACCGGGTACGCCGACCGCAAGCAGTTCCCACTCCCCACCCGGCTGGCGCACCTTGAGCAGTACGTTCTTCAGGGTGTCGGCGGCAGTCACCTCTCGGTCCAGCGCGCCGTTGGCCCAGTCCACCAGGGTGGCGATGGTCGGGGTGTCCCCGGTGTCGTGCACGACGGGTTCGGGCTGACCGTCGAGCGGCAGCGCGTCGGGCCGCGCGGTGATGACGGCTTCGACGTTGGCCGCGTAACCCGACTGCAGGCAGCGGACGAAGGTGTCCTCACCGACCTCGCTCTCGGCCAGGAACTCCTCGGAGGCACTGCCGCCCATCGCGCCCGACACCGCGGACACGACGACGTACTTGACCGCCAGCCGCTGGAAAATGCGGTGGTACGCCTCGCGATGGGCTTCGTAAGCGTCCTTCAGGCCGCTGTCGTCGATGTCGAACGAGTACGAGTCCTTCATGATGAATTCGCGGCCGCGCAAGATGCCGGCCCGCGGCCGCGCCTCGTCACGGTACTTGGTCTGAATCTGGTACAGCCGCAACGGGAAGTCCTTGTACGACGAGTACTCCCCCTTGACCGTCAGGGTGAAGAACTCTTCGTGGGTCGGCCCAAGCATGTAGTCGTTGCCCCGGCGATCCTTCAGCCGGAACACGCCGTCGCCGTATTCGGTCCAGCGGTTGGTGGCCTCGTACGGGGCCTTCGGCAGCAGCGCCGGGAACAGAATCTCCTGGGCGCCGATGGCGTTCATCTCGCTGCGGACGACGGCCTCGATCTTGCGCAGCACCTTCAAGCCCAGTGGCAGCCAGCTGTACAGGCCGGGTGCGATCGGGCGGACATAGCCCGCTCGGATCAGCAGCTTGTGGCTCGGGACTTCGGCGTCGGCCGGGTCGTCGCGCAGGGTACGCAGGAACAGCTCGGACATGCGGGTGATCACAGCCGACCACCTTATCGAGCCGCGGCCCGCCCGCCGTCACCGCTGCCCGGGCGCGCGCCTCAGTGGAGGGCCTGGTTCACCACCTGCTCGTAAGCCCCCTTGCCGTTGACCGTGACGGACGGGCCGAACTGCAGCACGAAGTTCATCGCCTGGTAGGTGTCCGAGGTGGCGCCGGCGTAGCCCTCGGCAGCGCCTGTGGTGGAGAAACGGAGGATGGTGAGCGCGTCGGTGTCGATGGCCTCGAGGCATTTGATGTCGGGGCATTTCTGCTTGGACGCGTCCCGCGGGTTGGCCACCGCCAGGCCTGCCGCACCCATGTCCCGCACCAATTCCTGCGCGGTGACGTTGTTGAGCATCGGCCCCCCGGACAACGCGCCGGCCTGCGGCCCCGGGGCCGGTGGCCGCTGGCATCCGCTGACCGCCATCGCGGTCAGTACCGCAGTACCCACGATCATGTTCCGTGCCCTGGCTGCAGTCATGCACCATGCATAGCATCGGA
>JARLGS010000274.1 GCA_031292695.1 Mycobacterium sp.
CGCGCACGCTTCGGACCAGGCCGATCCGCTGCAGCCCGGGTAGCGCCCCGTCCTCGACGGGCTCGCCGTTGACCGCGACGGCCTGGTTCGCCCAGCGCATGCTGCTATTCGAACAATAGTGGCGCTCCACGGGTTTTCGTGGGCGCTTTTGTGCTGTTCAGGGTGGTTTTCGGTTGTGGGGGAAGGGTGTCGGCGTTTCACCGGTGAAATGAGGGACGCGCACGCGGTGTGGCTCTAGGTTTCGGGGTTACCACACCAACCTCAACCGGAAGGGCCGACCGCGTGCGCGTCAGTACTGCATTTAACCGTCTGTTGCAGATTCCCGGGGCGTGGGTGACCGATGTGGTGATCGGTGACCGCGATGTCGAAGTGACCCTGCGGCCACGCGCGCGACTGCTGCGCTGCCCGTGCGGGATACTCGCTGAGGCGTTCTATGACCGGCGCCGGCGCCGCTGGAGACACCTCGACCTGGGCCGACACCGGGTGTGGTTGGTCTATGAGATCCGCCGGCTGGAGTGCCCGGAGTGCGGGGTGCGTACCGAAGAGCTGCCCTGGGCGCGACCCGGTGCCCGGCATACCCGCGATTTCGAAGACATGGTGCTGTGGTTGGCCCAGCGCACCGACCGCACCTCGGTGGCCACCTTGATGCGCTGCGGCTGGGAAACCGTCACCGCGATCATCAACCGTGGGGTGGCCGAGCTGCTCGATACCCGCCGGCTGCAGGCCCTGTATCGGATCGGTGTCGATGAAGTCTGCTACCGCCACCCGCACCGCTATCTGACCGTTATCGGTGATCATGACACTGGCACAGTGGTCGACATCCAGCCCGGACGCAGCGAGCAGTCCATGGCTAATTTCTATGAAAGCCAACCGGATTCGATCGTGTCACAAATCGAGGTGGTCAGCATGGACGTATCGGCGGCCTACAGCGCGGCCACCCGCACCCATGCCCCCCAAGCCACGATCTGTTATGACCCGTTCCACATCATGCAATGGGTCAACCGCGCCCTGGACCGCGTCTTTGCCGAGGCCGCCACCGGGCCAGGCCGGGCCGCGATGAGCGCCCCAGACTGGAAGGCCACCCGCTGGGCGCTGCGGACCGGGGAGAACAAACTCACCGAGAAGAAACGGGCCCTGGTCAACCAAATCGCGCGCACCAACCGCCGCATCGGCCGCGCCTGGACCCTCAAAGAGCAGCTGCGCGACGTCTACCGCATCGATCACCCACCCGGGGGCGCCCGCCAGTATCTGCGCCGCTGGATCACCGCGGCCAAACGCAGCCGCATCAACGCCTTCGTCGCCCTGGCCAAACGATTCGAGGTCTACTGCGAGGCGATCATCGCCGCGATCGAACTCGGCATCAGCAACGCCCTCATCGAAGGCATCAACGCCAAGATCCGACTCATCAACGCCCGCGGCTACGGACACCACTCCGCCCAAACACTGAGCTCAATGATCTACCTCTGCCTGGGCGGACTCGACGTCAAACTCCCCACAACAACCTGAGGAGTCGCACGTCCGTTCTGGGCACCGCAGAACCGGTCAGCCGGGATCTAGGTACCGCCGTCAGAGCAGGCCAAGTTGATTCATCAACGTTGCCACATCCCAATAGGCATGGATTGACACCGCCCTGCCGTCCTGGTCGACCTCC
>JARLGS010000275.1 GCA_031292695.1 Mycobacterium sp.
CTATCGCCGCCAGACCACCACCACGCCGGCCTCCGGCTTTGGCATGAACCTGTCCCAGAGCGGAAACGTCGCCACCAAGGTCGCGGTCACGCCGGGTCAGCAGGTGGCGGTCAGCGCCTATCTGGCGACCACCAACGCCAGTGGCGCGCAACTCTATGTCTACTGGTATAGCGCCAGCGGCGCTTACCTCGGCACGAGCCTGGTGACCAACGTCGCCCTCGGAGGATCGTTCTCCAGCGGCTTGTCCGGGGCCATCTATGCGGCCGGCTATACCACCGTGATCGCGGGCGCGGCCTCCGCCGTCATGGGCGCCTTCGTGGTGGCCAATGGTTCCGGACCGCTCAACGCGGCCATCGCCGAGCCTGTGCTGCAGCCGGTGACCAACGCCATATGGGACCCGCAGTTCAAGAACGTCGCCACAAATTGGAATAGTCTCTGGGTCTCCAACTCCAGCATCAGCGCCACTCTGTCGAGCTATGTTCAGGGCGGGGTGAACGTCTATCAGCGCCAAACGACCACCACGCCGGCGGCGGGCTTTGGCATGAATCTGGGTGAATCAAGCAACAACATGTCCACCCTGCTGCCGGTGACCGCGGGGCAATCGGTGGAGGCTAGCGCCTATACGGCCTCCACCAACGCCAGCGGGGTGTCGGTTTTCGTAGATTGGTTTAGCGCTACAGGCGCCTACCTGGGCAACTCCGGAGTAGGCAGCTACGTGACCGGCGGCTCCTTCTCAGGCGGTCTTGCCACCGCTATTCGCGCCGGGGGTTTCGCCACCGCGCCGTCCGGGGCCGCCTTTGCGAGTTTGGCGGTGTACGCCGTCGCCAACGGCTCCGGCGCCCTGTCCGTCGCCTTTTCCGCCCCCATGCTGCGGCTCGCCAGTAGCGGTCAGACCGCTCTTGTTCCCTACACGCCGGACCAGAACGGCGCGTATTTCACGGGGCTGAACACTGAGGTCCCGAGCGAGACCTACACCTATGACAGTCACGGCAACCGGCTGTCCAAGGTGGATTCAGCCGGCGACACCGAGGTCTGGACCTATAATGGCCTGAACCAGATGCTCACGGACACCCTCTATAATGTGGCCGCCAACGGCTATACAGCGCCCAGCGGGGTCCAGACCACCACCTACATCTATGGGGCCAACAACAATCTGATCTACACAGTCAGCCCCCTTGGGGAGGTCGTGGAGGATCTCTATCAGGGCGCGGGCGGCGAGGTGACCCAGACGGTGCGGTTCGCCGGCGCCTATACCGGCGCCCTGACCCTGACGGCCCTGAACACCTGGATCGCCACCGCCGCCAATCAGGTCGGCGCCATGGTGACCGGTTACAGCTATCAGCTGGATGGCCAGCTGAGCTCGACCACCCATTACGCCACCTCTGCCAATGCTCAAGGCGCCACGTCCGCCGGCGTGACCAGCTACAGTTTTGACTCAGCCGGCGACCTGCTCAGCAAGGGCGTCAACGGCTTCAATCCGCAACAGACCAACAGCTATGACACGTTGGGTCGTCTGACGCAGTCGGTCTCCCAGGCGGGGGTCACGACAAACTATGCCTATAGCTACAACACCACCGGCGCCGTGACGACCGCGACCACCCCGTCGACCGGAGTGGTGACCACCTCACAGTATAACCTTGCTGGAGAACTGATCAGCACGACGGTCACGGCGTCGGGCTTGCCGACCCTGACCACCAGCTACGCCTATGACAGCCTGGGTCGGCTGGCGCTGGAGACCGATCCCAACGGCGCCAGCACCTATCACCTCTATGACAACACCGGCCGCAAGGTCGCCGATGTCCTGCCCGACGGCGCCCTCACCGAATATGTCTACAACGCCAATAACCAGGTCATCGAGACCATCCAATACGCCACCCGCCTGACCTCGGCCCAGCTGACCACCCTGGCCAGCGCCACGGCCCCGGTCAGCCTGGCCAGCGTTCGGCCCTCGGCCACGGGCAATGACCGCTATGCCTGGACGATCTACGACGCCGCCGGCCGGGTGGCCGAGACCATCGACGGCGCCGGAGCGGTCACCACCTACGCCTATGACGGCGCCTCCAACCTGGTCGCCACCACCCGCTACGCCACCGTCCTTGCGGCCAGCGCCCTTGCCAGCTTCACGACCATCCCGCCGACCAGCCTGGTCTTGCCGACCGCCAGCGCCACTGACGCCACCACGCGCAGCTTCTATGACGCCGACGGCCGGAAGGTGGGAACGCTGGACGCCGATGGCGATCTGGCCCGCTTTGTCTATGACGCCGCCGGCGACCTGATCCAGACCACCCGCTTCGCCACCGTCACCTCGGCCAGCCTGAGGGCCGCGGGGACCTTCGCTCAGCTCCTGGCCAATGTCGGGACCAGTCCTCAGGACCAGACCACCAACAGCGTCTATGACGGGGCGGGCCGGTTGCGCTACGCCATCGACCCCACCGGCCGCGTCATTGAATACGCCTATGACGCCGCCGGCCACCTGCTGCACGAGATCGACTACGCCGGCTCCATCGCCTCCACCACCAACTACACGATGGACTATGTCCAAGGTCAGATCAGCGCCAACGGCCTGGCCGCCCTGGCCGCCACCCATACGACCTATGACCTCTACGACAACGCCGGCCGCAAGGTCGCCGACGTTCTGCCCGACGGCGCCCTCACCGAATATGTCTACAACGCCAACAACCAGGTCATCGAGACCATCCAATACGCGACCCGGTTGACCTCGGCCCAGCTGACCACCCTGGCCAGCGCCACGGCCCCGGCCGGCCTGGCCAGCGTCCGGCCCGCGGCCACGGGCAATGACCGCTACGCCTGGACCATCTACGATGCGGTCGGCCGGGTGACGAAGACCATCGACGCCAACGGCGCGGTCACCGCCTACGTCTATGACGCCGACTCCAACCTGATCGGCGCCACCCAGTACGCCACGGTGCTGTCGGCCAGCGTGGTCGCCGGCTTCAAGACCGCACCGCCGACCAGCTTGAACGCGCCGACCGCCAGCGCCACCGACGCCACCACGCGCAGCTTCTATGACGCCGATGGCCGGAAGGTGGGAACGCTGGACGCCGATGGCGATCTGACCCGCCTTGTCTATGACGCCGCCGGCGATCTGATCCAGGCCACCCGCTTTGGAAACGTCGCCACGGCCAGCCTGAGGGCGGCGGGGACCTTCGCCCAACTGCTGGCTGATGTGAAAACCAGCCCTCAGGACCAGACCACCAACAGCGTCTATGACGGGGCGGGCCGGTTGCGCTACGCCATCGACCCCACCGGCCGCGTCACCGAATACGCCTATGACGCCGCCGGCCATCTGCTGCACGAGATCGACTACGCCGGGTCCATCGCCTCCACCACCAGCTACACGATGGACTACGTCCAGGGCCAGATCAGCGCCAACGCCCTGGCCGCCACCCGCACCACCCGCTCGGTCTATGGGGCTGACGGGCGCCTCTACTACGCCATCGACGCCATGGGCGACGTCACCGGCTACAGCTATGACGCCTTCGGCCACCTGGTGAAGACCGCGCGCTACGCCGCTCCCTACGCCGCCAGCGGCGACCAGACCCTGGCCACACTCAACAGCTGGGCCTCCGTCAACGCCAGCGCCGCCAATGACCGCGTCACACGCACCGTCTTTGATACCCTGGGCCGAGCGATCTACGCCATCGACGGCGAAGGCTATGTCACGCAACTCCAGTACGACGCCGACAGCCACGTCACCAAGCAGATCCGTTATGCCGAGGTCTACAGCGTCGCCGACGGCGTCACCCAATCCAGCCTCGCCGCGCTGATCAGCGCCAACGCCGTCGTCGCCAATGAGGCGGTCCATCGCTATGCTTATGATGGCGATGGACGCGTCGCCTTCGACATCGATGCTACCGGCGCCGTCACCGCCTTCAGCTACGACGCCTTCGGCGAGGTCGTAAAACGGCACAGCTATAACCCCGCCTATACAGGCTCGGACACCAGCCTCGCCACTCTGCAAGCCTGGGTGGCCAATACGGCCAGCGCGGATTCCGCAGCGAACAGGAATGACCAGGTTAGCCGCACCGTCTATGACGCGGCCGGCCGGGTCGTCTACACGATCGACGCCGACGGCTATCTGACCGGCTATCAATATGACGGCGTCGGGCGCCTCCTTCAACAGACCCGCTACGCCAGCGCCACCGCTTCGGCCGGCGTCTACATGTTCGACAATGGCGATCCGGCCTACGACACGATCCGCCTGTTCTACCAGGCGACCCTGAACCGCCTTCCCGACCCGGACCCGACCGGTGGCGCGGGGTGGGTCTATTCGCTGCGGAACGGCTCGACGACGCACGATGCGGCGGTGGCGTTCACCACCAGCGCGGAGTTCCTCGCCGACACCAACGGCATGAGCCACCGTCAGATCGTCGACTATATCTATCAAGCCGCCCTGCACCGCCCGGCCGACACGGCCGGGGAGAACCAGTGGACCGCCTATCTCGATGCGGGAAACAGCATCGCCGACATGGTGGTGCAGTTCCTGCAAATGCCGGAGATCCAGACCACCTATGTCACCCCGGGCATGGTGGCGGCGATGCTCGCCGCCAACCCGCCGGCCAGCGTGGAGATCACAAGCTATAGTTATGACGCCCAGGGCCGGCTGACCCAGACCATCGTTGACAATGGAACCGGTCACCTCAACCTGACCACCAGTTCCACCTATGACGCTTTCGGCAATAAGGTGGCGGTCACCGACCCCCGGGGTGATGTTGGCTATTTCTACTACGATCTGCTCAATCGCCTGACCCTGCAGATCGACCCGGAGGGCTACGCCACCGCCACGACCTATTCCATCGGCGACCAGGCCGTCAGCGTCACCCGCTACGCCACCCGCATCTCCGGCGCGACCGTAGGATCACCCCCCAGCCCGGCGCCCGGCGCTCAGGACGAGACCACCAGCTTCACCCGAGACAAGCTCGACCGCCTTACCGCCACCACCGACGCCATGGGCTTCACCGAAAGCTATGGCCTCGACGCCTTTGGCAACCGCATCACCTTAACGAGCAAGCCCCCTGGCAACGACCACGCAAATTCTGGCGGTGTGACCACCTACACCTATGACAAGCGGGGCCTGCTGCTTAGCGAAACCCTGCCGGTCACCTCCACCAAATCCGACGGCACAAGCGTGGCCGTCACCAATACATATACCTACGACGCCAGGGGTAATCGCACCAAGATGGTCGAGGCCGCCGGCCTGCCCGAACAACGCACGACCAGCTATGCCTACGATCTCGACAATCGCCTCGTCAGCCAGACGGGAGACGCCGTCTCCATCCTGGACGCGGATCTGACCACCCTCCACAACAATCAGATCCCGACCCAGACCATGGTCTATGACCGCCGCGGCAACGTCATCGAGACCGACGTCACCCTCGACGCCACCCATGTCGCCCGCACCCTGACCTATTATGACGATCTGAACCGCAAGATCGCCCAGGTCGATGCCATGGGCGCGCTGTCCACCTGGACCTATGACGCCAACAACAACGCGATCAAACAGTTCGTCTACGACACCCCGATCACCCTGCCGGCGACCCCTGGCGGGACGCCGCCCAGCCCGGCCAACGGCAGTTCGGCGCGGGAGACGGATTATGGCTATGACGGCAACAATCGCCTGACATCCACGACAACTGCCTACCAAAACGCGCTCACAGGCTACTGGAACGGTTCGACCTACGTTCTCAGCATGTCTGGAACGCCCAGCACGCCCAGCGCGAGCGCGACGATCAAGACCCAGACCACCTATGACGCGGCGGGCAATGTCACCAGTCAGATCGACGCGGCCGGCAACACCACCTATTTCTACTATGACCGCGCCGGCCGAAAGGTCGCCCAGGTCAATGCGGGCGGCTATCTGACCACCTACACCCTCGACAGCGACGGCAATGTCCTGACCGAGCAGCGCTACGCCACGGCGGTCACGGGGGTGACGGCCTCCACAACCCTGGCCAGTCTGCTGGCCTCGGCGAGCAACAGCGTGGCTGCTCCGCCGGTCACCACCGCCACGGTCGCCTACAACTCCTCCGGCAATGTGATCACCCCGAACCTCGGCGGCGGCGCGATCAGCAGCATCGCCATCTCGACGGCCGCGAGCCACGGCACGGCCACCGCCTCGGCCGGGACCTACACCCCCACCCTCGTCTACACCCCGCCTGCCAACTATTCCGGCGCCGACAGCTTCAAATATACGATTACCTACGCCAACGGCTCGACCTTCACCGGCACGGTGAACGTCACCGTCAGCACCTCGACCACCGCGACCCTCGCGGTGACCACCTCGGCCGCCGGCGCCGCCGACCGGGTGACCACCTTCACCTACGACAAGAACGGCCGGCGCCTGACCGAGACCCGGCTCAATGTCACATCCGGGACCGTGAGCGCCACCGGCGTGCTGAGCGTGGCCCAGGCCAATGCGACCATCACCTATACCTACAACGGGCTGGGCGAGGTCACCTCCAAGACCGAAGCCACCGGCGATCAGACCCAATATATCTATGACAGCCTGGGCCGGCAGACCGCCGTGCTGGCGCCCACCTATGCCGACTACAACAGCGCCACTGTGCAGACCCAAACCCAGTCCTATTATGACGGCCTTGGGGACCTGATCCGCTCCACAGTCGGGGCCTCGATCACTGTCGGCCTCTATGGCACGACCACCGCCACTGATCGCATAACCACATATGCCTACGGCGCCGGCGGGCGCCTAGCCTCGACCACTGACGCGTCAGGCTTCACCAAGAACTTCTATTATGACCGCGCCGGCCGCGTGGTCGCCGAAACTTACAGCCGGCTGAAGTCGGACGGGACCACGGTCGCCGAGGCCATGGCCTTCACCTATGACGCCCTTGGCCGGGGCGTCGCCCAGACCACGGCCAATCAGCTGGCCAATACGGCCTGGACCTTCGGTGGCGGTCAGACCGTCACCTTCGGCGACAGCAATCAGGTCCGATACGACGCCTTTGGTCAGATCACTGGCAAGGGGGTCAATGGCCTATGGCAGGAGACCTATACCTATGACATGGCCGGCCGGCAGTTCAGCAGCACGGCTAATGACGGAACCACCAAGTACTATGTCTATGACGCCAACGGCAACAACACCCTGGAGATCGACTCCACGGGTACGGATTTATCGACCTATACCCTGATTGGCGCCATCAACCTTCTGACCAACAACGGCGCCAACACCGTCGGCGCGGCCGCCGTCGCCGGGGTGGTGGTGACCATCAAGGCGTTCGACGCCCGCAACGAGAACATCAAGACCATCCTGCCGTTCCGCGAGCTGAACCAGAACGCCACCACTCCCACCATCAACGACGCCGCCACCATTACCACCCTCAGCCAGTTCGACGCCTTCGGCGACGTGGTTCAGCAGACCGACGCCAGGGGAGGCGTGACCAACTATGCCTACAACACCGAAGGCAAGCTGATCCGCACCGACAGCCCGACGGTTAACTCCACCGACGAGCACGGGGTGATCAGCGCCATCCGCCCCACTCAGTTCGCCACCTATGACCTGTCCGGACGCCTGATCGCCACCCAGGACGGGAATGGCAATGTCAACAGCCGCGCCCTCTTGGCCGGAACCGGCTATGGCGGCGCGGACCCAAGGGAAACGGCCGAATTCCATCCCGATGGCGGGGTGGCGCGCTATGGCTATGACGTCTTCGGCGACCAGCGCACCTACACCAACGAACTGGGGAATGTGGAGCAGCGCACCTATGACGCCATGGACCGGGTCACCGCCGTCACCCACCCCACCCGGGCGGCGGGCACCATCGCCAACCCCGGCTCAGCCCTCGCCCTCACCGACGACTACGCCTATGACGGCCTGGGCCAGCTGATCCAGCGCTGGAACTCGCAGCTGGGATCCTCCGACAAGCAGACCACGGACTATGACAGCCAGGGTCGGGTGACCAAGACCGTGGACTATATGGGTCAGGCCACCCTCTACGCCTATGCCTGGAGCGCCACCCTGGCCACCACCGGCCTTAGCACCTTCGGGGGCTGGACCAAGACCACCACCAACGCCAGCGGCCTGCAATCGACCCTCGGCCAGGACTATTTCGGCCGCACCGTGGCCCACAAGGATTTCGGCAATCAGGTCTATACCTTTGGCTTCGACAAGGCCGGGCGGCTGATCACCGAGACCAGCGTCGATAGCACGAGCGCGGCGCAGCAGAACCTGACCTATACCTATTTCAATACCGGAAAGATCGCGACCGTCTACGACAACACCACGGTCTATGCCTATTTCCCCCGCAGCATCAAGTCGACCTACAAGTACGACGTCGCGGGGCACATGACCGGCGAGAGCTATGTCGGTTCCTTCACCTATTTCAACCTGTCGAGCGGGCTCTATACCTATACGACGTCCTACCAGAACACGACGGTGACCTATGACGCCCTGGGTCGGATGGCCACCTATGCCGACACCGGCCAGGCCGCCGCCCACAATGTCTCCATCGCCTACGAATACGACGCCAACGGCAATATCCGGCACATGGCGTCCACCTATCTCGACCTGGTCTCAAACGCCAATACGACCCAGGATTTCTGGTACAAGTACGACGGCATGAACCGGTTCACGACCACCCAAGGCGGCCTCGTGAACGCCAGTGGCGCGGCCACCACGGTCCGCGCCGCCACAGACCAAATCGTGCGCGGCTATACGGGGACCAATATCACCTATGACGCCGCTGGGGAGCGGATCATGGCGGAAACCACGCCGATCATTTACTATCGGCACCACGCCCATTCGGGCAGCTCCTCCTCACCTGAGGATGGTTATCACCGCGAAGACTATACCTATACGGCGGATGGCTATCTCGCCACGGTAGGTATCTATGATGCAGCGCCTATCGGGGTGACTCAAACAGCTGAAGAGATCTGTGCCGTCAATGTACGCGACGCCATGGGCCGCGTGACCAGCTACACAGAATATGGGACCTCTGGCCCGACCGGCTCAAGCACCTACAGCAGCGCCAAGACCTACAACGCAGACTCTCTGGTTACGACCGAGACCGACAACACCCTGCAGAGCGACAGCTCGATCCTGACCACGGTCATCGCCAATTCCTACAATGCGGCCAACCTGGTCACCGACAGCGCCGTGACGATTTCCAAGAACAGCGTGCTGCAGTCGGCCAATGACACCACCACCACATACGTCTGGTCCGACACCGCCCAGCAGAAGCTGATCACCTACAAGACCGGTTCCAGCCCCACCAACTACACCACTACCAACACCACCACCCTGGCCTATGACTCCAACGGCCACCTGACCTCGGCCACCATCGCCGACGGCCGCCCGCGCACGGTCTATTACGTGACCAACGCCCTGGGCGAGATCCTGTCGCGCACCGAGAGCAGCGCGGCCTCCAGCAATCCGGTGGAATACTACTACTATCTCAACGGGATGCAGGTCGGCGACATCGGCAACAACGGCACAAGCCAGACCGACTACGCCTTTAGCGTCCGCTGGGGCGCCGCGCCCACAGGGCCGTTCGCCAATGGTTCGGCCAAGTCCTATGCGGCCTTCGGCGACTATTACGCCCCCATCGACCCCACTTCCCTGGGCTCCCAGGCCCAGGCCGGCTCCACCTATACGGTGCAGAGCGGCGACACCCTGCAGTCGATCGCCAGCGCCCTGTGGGGGGATTCAAACCTCTGGTACATGATCGCCGACGCCAATGGCCTGACCGGCGGCGAGACCCTGACGGCGGGAACGACCCTGTCGATCCCGTCCAAGGTCGTCAACATCCACAACAACAGCTCCACCTTCAC
>JARLGS010000276.1 GCA_031292695.1 Mycobacterium sp.
CCCAACTGGGCGAGGGACTCGACCATCAGCACCCCGGGCAGGGTGGGACGACCCGGGAAGTGTCCGGCGAAGAACGCTTCGTCTCCGCTGAGGTGCCAGCGGCCCCGGGCCCGCTGGCCCGGATCGAGCTCGATGACCTCGTCGACCAGCAGGAACGGCTCTCGGTGCGGAAGGACGTCCTCGGGTCGCAGCACGGCCGCCGAGGTTACCAACCTCGAGTTCGGCCCTTTCCCGGCGAGCGCGCCGGGTCGAAGACTCGCGGCTTACGGATACCCGGTGCAGGCCGCCGAGTTGGGCGAGCCCGTGGCCAGCTTGCATGCGCCGGCTGCCACCGTGAACGCCGCGAACCCCCACTGCGAGGTGCCGGGGTTCAAGTAGTACGGCGGCGACAGGTAGATGAGCCGCTGGTCGTACTGGTAGTTCTTGGCGTAGCCGGTGGCGACGCCACCACCACCGTTGAACGTTCCCACCGGGCCTCGCCAGTCCTGGTCGATGGTCCCGTTCAGGTTGATGGTGCCGAGCCCGTTCCCGGTGTTGTAGTTGTTGACCAGGAAGGAGTGGTTGAGGGCCAGGATGACGGCGTCGATGTAGGGGTTCGACAGGTCACACGTCGGCGTCCCGGCGCCGAGCGTCTGCGAGCAGGTGCTCAAGTTGTTGCCGTTGTTGTCGACAGGGTGGTTGATCTCCACGTAGTTGTTCGCCACCAGACCGAGCACGTTGGTCGACGGCGCCGCCGGGGCGGCCGTGCACGCGCCCCCGGAGACGGCGTCGGAATAGCAGATGTTGCCGTCGATGACGATGTTGTTGGCCGACCCGATGGTCACGGGGGAGTTCACCGTCCCCTGGACGATGGCGTCACCGGCGGTAACCCCTCCGGTTCCTGTCTCCCCCGCGTTGACGAGTGGATTGTAGGTCTGGCCGTTGCACTTGGTGACCCCGCCGGTGTTGGTGATCGACTGGCACGTCTCGACATAGATCACCCCGTTGGCCGGCACGGGGACGGTGGTGGCCGGCGACACGGGCAGACAGATGTTGGCGATGTTGGCCGCGTCGTTCAGGGCATCGTTGGAGGTCGACGTGCCCGGTGCGCCGGTCGGCTTGCCCGTCGGGGTGTCGGGGCTCGTGACGGTCATGTTGGATCCGTTGACCACGATGGTGGTGGGGCCCTCGTACAGACACCCGTTGAGCGAAGCCTGGGTCGAAAGCGACGAGTTGTCCGTCGGGATGGGCTGGACGCCGACGTTGTCGGCCTGTGTCCCGGAGATGGTCGGCGTTCCCGAACACCCGTTGCCCTCCAGGTACATCTCGGTGGGATCGGCGGTCTGGATGTTCTGGAAGGTCGGGCTCCCGCACACGAAGATCGTGTCGTTCACGAAGAGGTTGCCGGAGAGGGAGTCGGCAGTGATGAAGTCGAGTCTCTGGCAATTCGTCCCCAGCGCGTCGGGGTTCGGGGTCCAGTAGTAGTCACAGGTCGGGGTGCCGTTGTTGCCGTACTGGTTCACCACCGCCGGGTCGACCTGGTCGTAGTTGATCCACAGCACGTTCAGCAAGAACCCGTTGAGCGGCTGCAGTGTCACCACCGCGGACTGGTAGTTGTAGCTGTTGGGATACCCGGCTGCGCCGACGATGTCGATGCTGAGGTTTCCGGTGGCGGTGTTGATGACGGGGTTGTCGACGAGGAACCACCCCGGGGGGCCGTTGGCCGCACCGCTCCCGGGCACCGAGATCCACGACCCGAAGGTGAGCGCGCTGCACACGCTCGATGCTCCGGTCAGCGTCGAGGTCCCGATGGTCGTGCCCGAGCCGTTGACGAACTTGGCGCTGCACGCCGCGAAGTCGGCGTTGGCGTTCACGGCGTACTCGTACTCGTCGAGGCCCGACACCATGGCCCGGTAGGCCTCGTGCTGGATCACGTCCTTGGTGACGATGGGGAACTGCTGGAAGGTGTTCTGGACGAGGACCACCGTGCCCAGTGTCAGCACCAGGATGATGCCCAGGACCAGAGGCATGGTCTGCCCGTGCTCATCACGACGCGACCGCATGCGCAACCTGTGAGCTGCTGTCACCGCTGCCCTCCGGGGCTCGAGAGGCGAAGGTCTCATCATCCGACCGTCGCGTTGTACTGAGGCGAGAAGAGATAGGCCACGGACTGGTACCCGGTGGGCTGGCCGCCGGGGTTCTTGGTGGCCTGAATGCTGAGAGCGACCGCCTCGATCTGGCCGACCTGGGTGGCCGAGCAGGTGCTGTCGTAGACCTCGGAGTTCGACGCCGCCGCGCTGGGCAGAGCGGTCACCGAGATGGAGGTCGCATTCACGTTGGCGACGGCGGTGGCGGTTGCGGTCTGAGCCGACGCGCCGGTCCCGACGACGATGGTGTCACCTACGGCCACCGCACTCTGCAAGGCGG
>JARLGS010000027.1 GCA_031292695.1 Mycobacterium sp.
AGCAGGAACGCGCCGGTACAGACCGAGGCGACCCGCCGTGCGCAACCGGCCTGCTGGCGTACCCAGGCCACCAGCGCGGGGTCCTCGGCAGCCGCATAGGTGCCCCAGCCCCCCGCAATGAGCAGGGTGTCACAAGGCACGCCCGGCGCCGGCAAGGGATCGGCCACCAGGGCCAGCCCCGCCGAACTCATCACCGGTTCGCGCTGGTCGGCAATCACACTCACGGCATAAGGCAGCGGTCGGCCCTCGGCACGCGCCAGGTCGTTGGCCGAGGCAAAGACCTGCAGCGGCCCGGTGACATCGAGCACCTGGACATTGGGAAAAGCCAGGATCCGGATCGTTCTGGGTGTATTCATGGGAATTGGCGTAAAACGTGGGCTCAATGGCGGATACGCCAAAGCCTACGAAACTACAGTGGGTTCGTCCAGCCTCGCAGGACCTGCTTGTTCACGCCCAAGGAGCTATCGCCATGACACTGCATATCGGCTTTCTGTTGTTCCCCAAAGTCCAACAGCTTGATCTCACCGGCCCCTACGAAGTCCTCGCCTCGTTGCCTGACGCACGGATTCACCTGATCTGGAAGGACCTGGCGCCTGTCACCTCGAGCACCGGCCTGGCCTTTACGCCGACAACCACCTTCGAAGACTGCCCGCCCCTGGACGTGATCTGCATTCCGGGCGGTGCCGGGGTCGGGCCGTTGATGGAGGATGCCGAGACCCTCTCGTTCATCGTCCGGCAGGCCGCCCGGGCGCGTTATGTCACCTCGGTCTGCACCGGTGCCCTGGTGCTGGGCGCCGCCGGACTGCTGCAAGACCGCAAAGCCACGACCCACTGGGCCTATCACGACCTGCTGGCACCTCTCGGCGCAATCCCGGTGAAAGACCGAGTGGTGCGTGACGGCAACCTGCTGACCGGCGGCGGGATCACCGCCGGGATCGATTTTGCCCTGACCCTGGCCGGCGAACTGGTGGGAGCGCAGGAAGCCCAGGCGATCCAGTTGCAATTCGAATACGCGCCGGCGCCACCGTTCAACGCCGGCAGCCCGGAGACCGCGCCCGCCGACGTGCTGGCGATCGCCCTGCAAC
>JARLGS010000277.1 GCA_031292695.1 Mycobacterium sp.
ACAAGACAGCCCCCGTCGGCGGTGCCGACAAGACAGCCCCCGTCGGCGGTGCCGACAAGACAGCCCCCGTCGGCGGTGCCGACAAGACAGCCCCCGTCGGCGGTGCCGACAAGACAGCCATCGTCAGCGGAGCCGGCCGCGGCTTCGGCCGGGCGATTGCCACCGCACTGGTCAGCGCCGGCTGGGACGTCGTCGGCGTCGCCCGGACCACAGCGGATCTCGAGTCGGTGCGCGCCGACGTGGGCGAACACTTCACCCCGATCACCGGTGATGCCACCGACGAAGCATTGGGCGCCCAGCTGATCGCGCACTACCGACCACGACTGCTGGTCCTCAACGCCGGCGCCACCCCGCACACCGCGCCGTTGACGCGCCAGACCTGGGAGACCTTCAGCGAAAGCTGGCACACCGACACCCGCCATGTGTTCGGGTGGACCAAGGCGGCGCTCACCGCACCGCTGCAGTCAGGAAGCATGGTCATCGCAATGTCCAGTGGTGCAGCCCTCCGCGGATCGCCATTGAGTGGCGGCTTCGCCGGCGCAAATGCCACGGTGAAGTTCATCGCCGACTACGCGGCCGAGGAAGCCGACCAGGCGAGCCTGGGCATCCGATTCGTCACGTTGTATCCGATGCTCAGCCCCACCGGAGTGGGTGCAGCGGGGGTGGCGGCCTACTCCGCGCAGCAGGGCATCGATCCGGAAACCTTCGTCGCCAGGCTGCAGCCGGTGCTGACGCCGGAGCTTGTCGCGAAGGCGGTCGTGGAGTTGGCCGCCGATTCAGCTCCCGCCGCGGGCTACGTGTTGACCGGCGCCGGGGCGAGCCCGCTCTGATGCCAACATCCACCGAATTCGCCGACCTGACAGCGCAATTCAGGCCTGAATTGCTCGCCCACTGCTACCGGATACTCGGCTCGATACACGACGCCGAGGACCAGGTTCAGGAGACCTATCTGCGGGCGTGGCGCGGGTTCGACCGTTTCGAGGGGCGCTCTTCGGTGCGCCGCTGGATGTACACCATCGCCACCCGAACCTGCCTGAGCGCGGCCGAAAGCCGGGGCCGGCGGCCACTGCCCGCCGGGCTCGGCCCGCCGGCCGAGGACCATCGAATTCCCGTGAGCGACCGGGCACCCGAGGTCAACTGGCTGCAGCCCATTCCGGATTCGCTTGTCGATCAACAGGATCCG
>JARLGS010000278.1 GCA_031292695.1 Mycobacterium sp.
CGTCGGCCCGCTTGGCGAGCGTCGTTCGGTACACACCCGCCAAGTAGTGATCGCGGCCGTCCCATGGCAGCACCACGTCGACATCCAGATGCGCTGCGCGCCCAGCCAATTCGTCGATCAGGTCTGCAGTCAGGTAGGGCATGTCGACTGCGCAGACGAACGCCCGCGGGTATCCGGCATCGGCCGCAGCCCGCAGCCCACGGGCGGTGGCCAGCAGCGGCCCCACCCCGCGGGTCTCGTCCCGCAGCACCTGCGCGTCCAGGTCGGGTAGCGCCTGCCCGCGCGCGGCGATCACGAAGACCCGCGCACAGCGAGATCGCAGGGTGGCCACCACCTGCTCGACGAAGGTGGTCTCACCGCTGGCCCCGCGGAACCGCACGGTGGCCTTGTCCCGCCCCATACGACGAGACGCCCCGCCGGCCAGAACAACTGCGGCCAACGGGGCGTCTTGAGTCACAATGGACGAACTAGCGCTGCTAATCCACGGTCCAGGTGTCCTTGCCACGCAGCAAGGATTGCAGAGCAGCGGTGTCGTGCGCTTTGGAATCCATGGCCGACTTCACCTGCAGACGGGCTTCGTCGTCGTAGGTCGGCCGGTTCACCGAACGAAAGATACCCATCACGGTGTGTTCCAGGTTCTGCTCGGAAAGCCGCGACAGCGCGAAGGCGTACGCCGGGTTGTCGATCTGGGCGTCGTGCACCACGATGTCCGACGGAGACACGTCGGCGGTCTTGCCGATCTCCAGTCCGTAGCCCGACTTGGTCACGCAGTACTCGCCCTCGGCGCCGAAGATGATCGGCTGGCCGTGCACCAGGTTGATCAGCCGGTCCTCGGCGCCTTCCTTGCGCAGCGGATCGAACGACCCGTCGTTGAAGATCGGGCAGTCCTGCAGGATCTCGACGATCGCGGCACCGCGATGGGCAGCGGCGCCCTTGAGCACCTCAGTCAGGCCCTTGCGGTCGGAGTCCAGCGCCCGGCCGACGAAGGTGGCCTCGGCGCCCAGTGCCAGCGACACCGGGTTGAACGGCTGGTCCAGCGAGCCCATCGGGGTCGACTTGGTGACCTTGCCGACCTCCGAGGTCGGCGAGTACTGGCCCTTGGTCAAACCGTAGATGCGGTTGTTGAACAGCAGGATGGTGATATTGATGTTGCGGCGCAGCGCGTGGATCAGGTGGTTACCACCGATCGAGAGCGAGTCACCGTCACCGGTGACGACCCACACCGACAGATCCGGACGGGCCAGCGCCAGCCCGGTGGCGATGGTCGGGGCGCGGCCGTGGATGGAGTGGAAACCGTAGGTCTCCAGGTAGTACGGGAACCGGCTGGAGCAACCGATGCCGCTGATGAACGCGATGTTCTCGCGCTTCAGGCCCAGCTCCGGCAGGAAGTTGCGGATGGTGTTGAGGATGACGTAGTCACCGCAACCCGGGCACCAGCGCACCTCCTGGTCGCTGGTGAAGTCCTTGGCCTTCTGCGGCTGGTCCGCGGTCGGCACCAGGGCCGTCTTGGACAGCGCTTCGGTCAGGCCCAGATCAGCGCCGATCAGGTCAGTCATGCGTTTGCTCCCACACCGGTTTCCACGGTGGCGGCCGCCAACCGTGCGAACTTGGCTTTTTCAGTTTCCTTGTCGCGCAACGTTCCGTCCAGCGCCGCGCCGATGATGCCCTCGACCTCGTCGGCCAGGAACGCCATGCCTTCGACCTTGGTCACCGACTGCACGTCGACCAGGTACTTGCCGCGCAGCAGCAGCGCCAGCTGACCGAGGTTCATCTCCGGCACCACGACCTTGTCGTACTTGCGCAGTACTTCTTCGAGGTTGGCCGGGAACGGATTGAGGTGGCGCAGCTGGGCGTGGGCCACCTTGATGCCGCCCCGCCGGGCCCGCCGGCAGGCCTCGCCGATGGGCCCGTACGAGCTGCCCCAACCGAGCATGAGCAGCTCGGCTTCGCCGCTCGGGTCGTCGACCTCCAGGTCGGGCACCTTGATGCCGTCGATCTTGAGCTGACGCAACCGGACCATCAGGTCGTGGTTCTTGGGCTCGTAGGAGATGTTGCCCGAGCCGTTGGCCGCCTCCAGCCCGCCGATGCGGTGCTCCAGGCCCGGGGTGCCCGGGATGGCGAACTGGCGGCCCAGAGTCTCGGGGTCGCGCGCGTACGGCTGGAACGGTTCGCCGGACTTGGCGAAGGTGTGCGCGATGGCCGGGTAGGTGCTGATGTCCGGGATGCGCCACGGCTCGGAGCCGTTGGCGATCGCGCCGTCGGACAGGATGATCACCGGGGTGTGGTAGGCGATGGCGATCCGCACGGCCTCGACCGCGATGTCGAAGCAGTCCGAGGGCGAACTCGGTGCGAGTATCGCGACCGGCGACTCGCCGTTACGGCCGTAGAGCGCCTGCAGCAGGTCGGCCTGCTCGGTCTTGGTCGGCAGACCGGTGGACGGTCCGCCACGCTGCACGTCGATGACGATGAGCGGCAGCTCAGTCATGACGGCCAGGCCGATGGCCTCGGACTTCAGCGAGACACCGGGACCCGAGGTGCTGGTCACGCCGAGCGCGCCGCCGTAGGAAGCACCGATGGCCGCACCGATGCCGGCGATCTCGTCCTCGGCCTGGAAGGTCATGACGTTGAAGTTCTTGTGCTTGGACAGCTCGTGCAGGATGTCGCTGGCCGGGGTGATCGGGTAGGTGCCGAGCACCACCTGAATGTCACCCAGCTGGCCGGCGGCGACGATGCCGTACGCCAGGGCGGTGTTACCGGAGATCTGGCGGTACTCACCGGAGCGCAGCTTGGCCGGGGCCACCTCGTAGGTGGTGCCAAAGGCCTCGGTGGTCTCGCCGTAGTTCCAGCCGGCCTTCAGGGCCAACACGTTGGCGTCGGCGACCTCGGGCTTGCGGGCGAACTTCTCCCGGATGAACGCCTCGCTGTGCTCCAGCTCACGGCCGTACATCCACGACAACAGGCCCAGCCCGAACATGTTCTTGGCGCGCTGGCCGTCCTTCTTGGTCGCACCGATGGCCTCGACCGCAGCCAGGGTCAGAGTCGTCATCGCCACCGGAACGACGACGTACTCGGACAGCTCGTCGTTCTCCAGCGGGTTCGCGTCGTACCCGACCTTGGCCAGGTTGCGCTTGGTGAACTCGTCGGAGTTGGCGATGATCATGCCGCCGCGCGGCAGGTCCGCCACGTTGGCCTTGAGGGCCGCCGGGTTCATTGCCACCAGCACGTCCGGACGGTCACCGGCGGTGAGGATGTCGTAGTCAGCAATCTGGATCTGGAACGACGACACACCGGGCAGCGTGCCCTGTGGTGCCCGGATCTCGGCGGGGTAATTCGGCTGTGTCGCAAGGTCGTTACCGAAGAGAGCGGCTTCCGAGGTGAACCGGTCACCGGTCAGCTGCATGCCGTCACCGGAGTCACCCGCGAAGCGGATGACGACCTTTTCAAGCTTCTGCCGCGAGGCTGCGCCGCTCCCGGCGCCGGTGCCGTTGTCGCCGTCGTTAAGACCCACGACGCCTGCCTTTCACGCTCTGTTTCGACAGTCCGTCGCACTGCGCCGTGGTCGCCGCATCGGGGTGTCCACGGCCGCCAGCCCGGCGTCGCCAAAATTTTGATGTCACTGCTAGTACCGATTATTGCACTTCTCTTAGGGTGGATCGGCCGGGGCGCGCCGTTGAAGGCCAGGTATCGACCAGATAAATCCGCAGGTCAAATAAGCCACAAATCGAAGACACCTGTCACTTGTGTGGTCTTGGTCACGTTCCAGAGAGCGGGATTCCTAAGAAAAAGGGTTACTGGGCAGTAGCCCTCGGCGCCAGCACTCACAGGCGCCGCCCGTCGCCGACTGGCGCGCGCCGGCCCGCTTCGGAAATGCGCGGCGGCACAAGCGAATAGGCGTCAGTCCGGTTGGGCGTCCGGACGGGTGTCCAGACGACGTCCGTGCCACCGTAGCCGCAGCAGCATCAGTTGTCGGTGCGCCTGGAATCCCAATGCGAGGGGGTCGGCCCAACTGCGCCGACCCGCCGCGGAGCGGTCGGTATCGGTATCCATACGTCCATTGTCCAGACGTCGGGCAACCGTGCACCTTGAGCAACGCGGCGGCAACATGTCGGTCTGGTGAAGATTCCCGACGTTGTCCGGCCCTCAACTGACACGTACATCATGTTCGGAACGGTCACCAGCTCAAGACCATCGTGTCGATGAGAACGTACGCGGCCACGGCAAGGACGAGATATGCGAACCAACGTTGAAGCCGCCGGGTATCGAGCCTGGTGCCGTGGTGGCCGGCGATCAACGAGCCGACGATCGCGGTGCCGACAAACGCCGCGGCGATGGTCCAGTCGATGCTGGTGCCGCTCAGATGAGAGAAGACACCTGCCACCGAATTCGCGACGATGATGAGCAGCGAGGTACCGATCGCGATGGGCATCTCCACGCCGAGCATCAACACCAGCGCCGGCACAATCAGAAAGCCACCGCCAACACCGAAGAGTCCGGTGAGAAGGCCGACGAGGAACCCAGCCGGGATCGATCTCGGGGCGCAGCGGCGCCAGTTGATTCCCGAATCACCCACGGTGCACGCGGTGCCGGTGCTGCTGTCGCCTCGCAGCATCCGGATTCCGGCCAGCACCATCACCACCGCAAACCCGACGAGGAGCACCGGCTGCGGCAGATGCCTGCCGATGGCACTGCCGACAAATGTGGCCGGGATACCGGCCACCGAGAAGATGGCGGCCAACCGCCATTGGACGTGCCCGACGCGGATCTTCGGCAGCGCGCCCACCGCCGAGGCGGTACCGACGACCAACAGCGACACCGGAATTGCCTGCTCGATCCCGAGCCCCAATACGTAGACCAACGCCGGCACCGCCAGGATGGATCCGCCTCCGCCGAGCAGGCCCAGCAAGACGCCGATCACGGCGCCGAGGGCAAGAGCGAGAACGATGTTCACAGAACTTCACTCCATTCCGGCGGAGCGCGAGAAGGCATCGGCGGCGGCACTCAGGTTCGACTTCCTGGTGGCCGTGACATCGATATGGGTACGCACTCCGAATCCCTCCTCGGGGTGGCACATGAATTCTCCTGGGCTGGTAGCGGATTCAGTCAGGGCGTCGCGGTGGCGATCCTGGCGCGCACCTCGGCCATGTCGAGCGCCTTGACACTGCTGATGAGGTCCTCGAGCGCCGCAGCCGGCAGCGCACCGGGCTGGCGGTAGACGAGTATGCCGTCAC
Source organism: Mycobacterium sp. (assembly GCA_031292695.1). Lineage (GTDB taxonomy): Bacteria > Actinomycetota > Actinomycetes > Mycobacteriales > Mycobacteriaceae > Mycobacterium. The sequence goes on from JARLGS010000278.1 coordinate 5,229, forward strand.
GGAACGCCATGATCGTCGGGATCGCCTGGATTTCGAGGGCAGCGGCAAGCTGCTGCTGGGCCTCGGTGTCGACCTTGGCGTGCATGACTTCGGGGTGCATCTGTGACGAGCGATCGAAGACCGGGGCGAAGGCGCGGCACGGGCCGCACCACGACGCCCAGAAGTCGATGATCACGATGGGATTATCGGTGATCGTCGCCTCGAACTCGGCGGTGGTCAGATTGCCGATTGCCATTGCTGAATCCTTTCGTTGTGTCGTAATCGATTGCTAGGCAAGCCCATTGAGCATCAGGTTCCAGTACATGAACGGTAGCCCGTGCTTCTTCAGGTACCAGTAGGCCCGGTGCGGCGTCGTCGGATTGAGCAAGGGGAACGAGGGCTCCAGGTTCAAGTCATAGTCGAACTCGGCAAGCAACATCGCGTGTGACGAGGTGACGATCGGGCACGACGAGTAGCCGTCGTATGACGCTCGCAATGGCCGGCTCTTCAGGAAGGAGTCGACGTTATCGACCACCACGGGAGCCTGCTTGCGGATCGCGGCGCCGGTCTTCGAATTAGGAGACGAACCGGCGTCGCCGAGGCTGAACACATTCGGATACCGCACATGCTGCATGGTGTGCTTGTCGATGTCGACGTAACCCATAGCGTCACCGGTAGACAGGGGGCTGCGTTTGATCCAGTCAGGTGCGGACTGCCGCGGCACGGCATGCAGGACGTCGTAGGGCAGCATGCTGTCGGTCCCACCCGCCGCGACACTGGCGACACCGACCTTGTGCGACGCCGCGTCGACGAACGTCACTTCGGAGTTCGTGTGCAACGTTATGCCGTAGTCGGCAATCACCTTGTCGAGACTGTCCGCGATCGCCGGAATCCCGAAGGTTCGCGCCCCCGGCATGACGAGATGGACGTCGACGTCCTTGAGCACACCCTGCGATCGCCAGTAATCGGACGCCAGGTAGGCGATCTTCTGCGGAGCACCGGCACACTTGATGGCTCCGGAGGGAACGCTGAACACCGCCGTGCCCTCCCGCAGGTTGCGGATGAAATCCCAGGTCCGCGGCGCGAGGTCGAATCGGTAGTTCGACGAAACCCCGTCCCGGCCCAGGGTGTCCTCCAAACCCTCCGTGCGATTCCAATCAAGTTGGATACCTGGGCAGACCACAAGTGCGTCGTATTCATAGGTCGCCCCGTCGGCACAGGTCACCGTGTTGCCGTCGGGATCAAAGGCGCTGGCGGCGTTCCTGATCCAGGTCGCGCCCTTTGGCATGACGGACGCTTCGGACCGTTCGGTGGTCGAGGCCTTCGCCTGTCCGCCGCCGACGAGCGTCCACAGCGGTTGGTAGTAGTGCTTGTCCGAAGGTTCGATGACCGCAATGTCGGTATAGCCCTTGCGTAGCATCCGGGCCGCGACGGTGATGCCGGCGGTTCCGCCGCCGACGATCACGATCTGGTGTTTGGCGGTGATAGTCATGATTTGTGGTGTCCTCGATCTTCAGACGTTCTGGACAGATTCCGCCCAGGCGCCGTACCCGCCCAGGATGTCACTCACGTCGTCGAATCCGTTCCGCCGCAACAGACTTGCCGCGACCGACGATCGGTACCCACCTGCGCAGTACACAACAGTCGGCTTGGCGGGGTCGAGTTCACCCAGCCGGGCGGGCAGTTGACCCACCGGGATCGGGATGGCGTTCGGAATGGACCCGGCCTCAACCTCAGCGGGGTTACGGACATCGACGATCTGCAGGTTCGGCAGCTCGGATGCCCTTTCGCCAAAGGCCTTGGCCGTCAACCTCGATGCCACCTGGACATCGCCCTGGTGATCAAGCATCACCTGATAGGGCTGCGCCACGTAGCCGATCACCCGGTCAAAGCCGATCCGGGCGAGCCGGTTCTTACCCTCGAGCTCCTGAACCGGCTCGGTGAACAGCACGATGTCGACGTCAGAAGGAAGAACCGAACCGGCGAACTCGGCGTAGCGGCCTTCCAGGCCGATGTTGACCGCACCGCGCAGGTGGCCTTGGGCAAATTCTTCGGGGCTGCGCCCGTCCACCAGGACTGAGCCGCCGTCGACCGCCCTGCGGGCCTGCTCGTAGGTCATCGCCGTCGGCATCTTGTTCTCGTCCAACAATTCTCGGTCCTTGCGGTTGAGAATCGCGTCGTAGACGAAGTAACCCGGTGCGGGCGGCTGCCCCTCGGTGACAAGGTTCGTGAACGTCGCCTTATCGGTAGCCCGCAGCGCGTAATTTGTCGCCTTCTGATCGCCGATTGTCGACCACAGGTCTGTCGACAAATTCTTGCCACATGCCGAGCCCGCACCATGTGCCGGGTACACCCGGGTCGCGTCGGGCAGCGTCATCAGTTTGTTGTGCAACGAGTCGTAGAGCTTGTCCGCCAGTTCCTCTCGCGTGAAGCCGATCGAGGCCAACAGGTCTGGGCGGCCCACATCGCCGATGAACAGCGTGTCCCCGGTCATCACGCCATAGGGCACCTGGTCATCTGCGTGCGCGTAGACCACCACGCTCATCGACTCGGGGGTGTGCCCGGGGGTATGGCGGAACTCGAGCGTCACGTCGCCCAGCGAGTACCGCTCGCCATCCGCGACACCCATCGACTCGAACTCGGTCTCGGCGACCGAGGAGTAGACGATCTTGGCGCCGGTGGCCTTCGCAAGCTCAAGGTGACCGGAGAGGAAGTCTGCGTGAAAGTGGGTCTCGATGACCAATTCGATGGCCAGCCCACGTTCTCTGGCATCGGCCACGTACGCGGCCACATCGCGCTGCGGGTCCACAACGACTGCGCGGCCGGTCGTTTCGTCACCGATCAGATAGGACGCATGCGAGAGGCAATCCAGGTAATACTGCTGCAGGATCATCACCGACTTCTTTCTCTTAGTTGGGCCACGTTGGCGGCATACCCTTACGGGTGTATTACATACCCCAGGGGGTATTTTATTCCGACCTCCAGGAATGCCGGAGGGGGTATTGCCCACGCCCTGAACAATACCCCCTCCGGTATATCCCTCTAGAGGCTTAGGTCACCCGAGCCGCGACAGTCCGCCACACGTTGCCCTAGTTGCCCCGTCCGGCTTTACGCCTGCCGAACCAGCCCGCACGGGTCGACGCGGTGGCGTCGTTCGGATGCCCAGGGCACCACTGCGCAGCAGGCACACCCCTGCGCACAGCGTCGACATGCATCCCACAACCAGCCCAGGTGGTTTTTCCGCACACGCGACATTTGACTGCGCGACACATCGCAGGTTCCTTTCCAGAGTCGAATTCAGGCCAAGCTCAAGAAGAGCTTTTCCAGCTCTCCGATCGTGAGGGCGCCCCCTTCGGCGCCCGACCCATCGGCGGTATCGAGGCAATTACGCAGACCGGACGCAATGATCGCGAAGCCGGCGCGGTCCAGCGCCTTCGATGCGGCGGCGAGCTGAGTAACGACCTCTTTGCAGCCGCGCCCCTGCTCGATCATCGCGATTATCCCGCCGAGTTGTCCGTGCGCGCGACGCAAACGGTTGAGCACGGCGGTCATGTCAGCGTCGGTGGTGCTCATGCTGCAAATATACCATACCCCCTATGGTATGTTCGGAGCGTCACGCAATGTTGCGGTCGACACTCGTAAGCCGTCGGGCATACCTCCCGCACAGAGTTCCCTCCCCTTACGGTCTGGACTTCAACACATCTGAGATAGGGCACGAGCGATGAAGATGCCGTCGTTATTCGGCTACTTACAACGATTTTGGGTCATCGCAGTGGTGGCGGTGACTCTCCTGGCCGCCGTCGCGGTCGTCGGTCGGCTGCGGACATTCTTCGACTCCGACCTGCCCTTCGTCGCCGGCTCGCAGCGCGTGGACGCCATCGTCCCCTTCAACACCAAGCATGTGACGTATCAGGTCGTCGGGCCCGCCGCGACCACGGGCCAGGTGAGTTTTCTCGATGCCAACGGCAAGACCCAGGAGGCGACCTTCACCTCACTGCCGTGGTCGGCGAGCGTCAGCACCACCGATCCCGGCATTTTGGCCAACGTTGTGGCCCAAGGGGATAGCGGCTATCTCGGTTGCCGCATTCTGGTCAACGACAACGTGGTCGCCGAGCATCACGCGGAGGGCCGTGGCGCCCAGGCCTCCTGTCTGGACAAAGCCGCATGAGCGGCCAGGCCACACACCCGGTCATTCCTCGCGCGATCCGGGTGGGAGCGGTACCGATCATCCTGGTCTGGGTCGCGATCACCGCCGGACTGAATCTGCTGCTCCCGCAGGTCGAATCGGTGAGCAAGCACAACGCGGTGTCGATGTCGCCGCAAGACGCGCCCTCGGTCATCGCCGCCAAGAAGATGGGTACCACGTTCGGAGAATCCACGTCCGACAGCATCGCGATGGTGGTGTTGACCAGCGACACACAGCTGGGCGACGCCGCGCACCGGTACTACGACGAATTGATCGCCGGTCTCGAGCGCGATGCCCGGCACGTGGAGCACGTTCAGAACTTCTGGGGCGATCTGATCACCGCAGCCGGTGTACAGAGCGCCGACGGAAGGGCCGCCTACGTTCAGCTCAATCTGGCCGGCGATCAGGGCAGCACCTTGGGCAATGAATCGGTGCAGGCCGTGCGTGACATCGTCGACCGCGCCCCGCGGCCGGCCGGACTCCACGTCTACGTCACCGGTCCCGCACCGCTGACCACCGACTCTCTGGAGACCGGCGATAAAAGCATGATCAAGATGACCGTGATCACCATGGTGGTCATCACGATCATGCTGCTCCTCGTCTATCGGTCGATCAGCACTGTGCTATTGATCCTCGCCATCGTCGGCATCGAAATGGGGTCCGCACGAGGGGCCGTCGCCCTCCTGGGCCACTTTCGGGTAATCGACTTTTCGACGTTCTCGGTCCCCCTGCTCACGGCGTTGGCCATCGCGTCCGGAACCGACTACGCCATCTTCTTGATCGGCCGATACCAGGAAGCTCGCCAGCACGGCGAAGACTCAAAATCCGCCTACTACACCGCCTTCCACGGCGTCGCCCACGTGATTCTCGGCTCCGGTCTCACCATCGCAGGAGCCATGCTGTGTCTACGCCTGACGCGGCTGGCGTACTTCAAGTCGCTGGCCTACCCCTCGGCCATCGCCCTGGTCGTCACCGTGGCGGCATCGCTGACGGTCGCCCCGGCAGTACTGGTGGTAGCCAGCAGATTCGGCTTGCTGGATCCGAAACGAACGATGAAGACCAAGGGGTGGAGACGGATCGGCACTGCGACCGTCCGCTGGCCAAAACCCATCCTCGCCGTGGCGACCGCCATCACCGTCCTCGGCATCCTCGCCGTAATCGGTTACAAGACAAGCTATGACGACCGGCACTACATTCCCGCCGACGTGCCGGCCAATGTCGGCTATGCCGCGGCCGAAAAGCACTTCAGTGCCGCACGGCTCAATCCCGACATTCTCTTGGTCGAGTCCGACCACGACATGCGCAACTCCACCGACATGATCGTGCTCGACAGAATTGCCAAAGCGCTCTTCAGAGTCCGCGGTATCGCCATGGTGCAGAGCATTACGCGGCCATTGGGGTCGCCGATCGCGCACAGCTCCATTCCCTATCAGGTCAGCATGCAGTCGGTGCCCATCACGCAGAATCTGCAGTTCCTGAAGCAACGCGTGAGCGATATCGACACAATGTCGGCCAATCTGGGCACGATGATCAGCTCGATGACCGAAATGCAGAACCTGCTGATCCGGTTCTCCGGCGCTGTGCACCGCACCACCGGCTCGGCCAACAGCATGGTCGACGACGCGAACACGCTCAAGGCATCGGTCGACACGATGCGTGATCATCTGGCCGATTTCGACGATGAGGTGCGACCGGTCAGGAACTACTTCTACTGGGAGCCAAACTGTTTCAACATTCCCGCGTGTTGGGGGGTGCGGTCGGCATTCGATGCCGTCGATGGTGTCGCCACCCTCAGTGACAACATGGCCGCGCTGCTGAAGGACATGGACGCGATGACCCACGGTACGCACGACATCGACGCTCTTGTCCCACAAATGGTGTCCCAGTTCCCGCCGATCATTTCGACGGCAACCACCATGCGGCAGACCCTGCAGACCATCCACAGCAGCTTCGCCGGACTGATCGACCAGATGCAGCAGATGACCGATACCGCGACCGCAATGGGCGAGGCGTTCGATGCTTCCAAGAGCGACGACTACTTCTATCTCCCACCTGAGGTTTTCGCCAACCCCGACTTCCAGAAGGGGCTCAAGTTGTTCCTGTCCCCCGACGGCAAGGCCGCGCGACTCATCATCACCCACGACGTCGATCCCGCTACCGAACAAGGCATCTCGACGGTTGACGACGAACTCGTCGCAGCACACGAAGCGGCGAAAGGTACGTCCCTGGCCAGTTCGGAGATAACACTGACGGGCACCGCCGCGACGTACCGGGACATCCAGTCCGGCGCCAAGTACGACACCATGATCGCCGCATTCGCAGCCTTGACCCTCATCTTCCTGGTCATGATCGTCATCACCCGAGCGCTCGTCGCATCGCTGGTGATCGTCGGCACCATCGTCTTGTCGCTCGGCGCCGCATTCGGTCTATCCGTGTTGATCTGGGAGCGCGTGATCGGCATCGAGTTGAACTGGATCGTGCTCGCCTTTGCCGTGATCATCCTGATGGCTGTCGGCAGCGACTACAACCTGCTGCTCGTCTCACGATTCAAGGAAGAGATCGGCGCCGGCATCAAGACCGGGATCATCCGGTCGATGGGTAGCACCGGAAGCGTCGTCACCGCGGCCGGGCTGGTATTCGCATTCACGATGGGCGCCATGATTTCTGGCGATCTGCTCAACGTGGGTCAGGGCGGCACCACCATCGGCATCGGGCTGCTGCTCGACACCTTGATTGTGCGCTCGCTGATGACACCGTCCATAGCGGCACTTCTCGGCCCCTGGTTCTGGTGGCCGCTCCGAGTTCGGTCGCGTCCGGCGGCCCAGGCACGGCCCCGAATCCCCGTGGCGACAGCGGCGCCGCCGCAAGGGGTCAGCTGATCGACGATAGGCGCCACCTATCACCACATTTGAAATGCCGAATGCCAACACCCTGCTGCCAACCTGGATCGCCGGATTGCAGGGATTAGATTGGAGAGATGACCACCGTCAGAGACGGCCGCGACGCTGATGCCGACTACGACGAACGCGACGTAAAGGTCACCGGCCCCAAACCCGAAGCTGCGGGGGTCAAGGCCGTGATGGTCAGCATGCAGCGCGGACTTCAGCAGATGGGACCGGTACGTACTGCGGAGACGCTGACCAGGATCAATCAGCGGCACGGCTTCGACTGCCCGGGGTGCGCCTGGCCGGAGGAACCCGGTGGCCGCAAGATCGCGGAGTTCTGCGAGAACGGAGCGAAAGCGGTGGCCGAGGAAGCCACCCGGCGCCGGGTCACCCCCGAGTTCTTCGCCCGGCATTCGGTCGATGAACTGACCGCACAGCCCGAATACTGGCTGTC
>JARLGS010000279.1 GCA_031292695.1 Mycobacterium sp.
ATGGCGCCCGGTTGGTTTCGCCGACCATCGACGTCACGTAGATGAGGAAAGAGGGCAGCAGCAGGAACACGTACCAGCGGCCCTGTTGTGCGGCGACGATCTGGGAGGTCGACATGGTGCCCGCATACAGGAACACGGTGGCGAACGACAACGCCATCGCGATCTCGTAGGAGATCACCTGGGCGCTCGAACGCAATCCGCCCAGCAGGGGATAGGTGGAGCCGGAAGCCCATCCTGCCAACACGATTCCGTATACCCCGATCGAGGTCACGGCGAGGACGTACAGCACTGCGACCGGCAGGTCGGTCAATTGCAGCGGGGTCTCGTGCCCGAAGACGTGGACCAGCGGGCCCATCGGGATGACCGCGAATGCCATGATCGCCGGAATCACCGAAATGATCGGCGCCAGAAGGTAGATCGGCTTGTCCACCCCGGCGGGGACCAGCCCTTCCTTGAGTGCCAGCTTGATACCGTCGGCAAGGCTCTGCAGCAATCCGAACGGGCCGACGCGGTTCGGACCGAAACGCATCTGCATCCGGCCCAACACCTTGCGTTCGACCAGGATGGCGACCAACACCGTCAGCAGCAGGAATACAAAGATGCCAACAGCTTTGACGATGACCAGCCACCACGGGTCATGGCCGAAGGACGACAGGTCCGGATAGTTCATGACGCCGTCCTGCTGATCGATACCACTGCGCCAGGTCCGACTCCGAGCGTGGCACGCACCGCAGAGGCAGGGGAGTTCAGCGGCAACCAGACCACGTCGTTCGGCATCTCGGTGAGTTCCAGCGGCAGGGCGATGCTGCCGCGGTCGGTGCCGACCGTGAGTGTCTCGCCAGCACTGACTCCGATAGCCGCTGCTGTTTCGGCCGAGAGCCGGACTACGGCAGGGCGGGCCGTGGCGGCGAGGTGTGGTTCGCCGTCCTGCATTCGCCCCGCGTCCAACAGCATGCGCCAGCCCGCGAGCACCGCTTGCCCGTCGCCCGTGTTCGGTGCCGGGGATGCAGCGACGATCGGTGCGGCGGGCCGCGGTCCGGTCCAGCATCCCAATCGGTTCATCTCGTCGCGCACCGCGGTGGCGTCCCGAAGACCGAGATCGATGCATTGCTCGTCGGCAAGTGCGGCCAGTACCCGCATGTCCGCCGTCGCCCCGGGCGGCAGCGCCGCGCCGAAGGGACGTTGGCGTCCTTCCCAATTGACGAAGCTGCCCGCCTTCTCGGCCACCGGAGCCACCGGGAAGACCACGTGGGCCAGGTCGGTGACGGCACTGCGCCGTACTTCCAAGCTGACCACGCATTTCGCCGCGGCGAGCGACCGTTGTGCCAGTTCCGGGTCGGGCAGGTCGGCCAGATCCACGCCGGCGACCAGCAGGGCATCCAGGTCGCCGGCGGCCGCCGCGGCCAGGATGCCGGCGGTGTCCCGACCCGGGATGTCAGGCAGTTCGTCCACATGCCAGGTAACGGCAACCTCGGTACGTGCGGCCAGGTCGGACAGTAACCGACCGCCGGGCAACAGGTTCGGCGCGGCGCCGGCCTCAAGGGCACCACGCTCGCCGGCCCGCCGCGGCACCCAGCCGACCCGCGCACCGGTCCGTGCCGCCAACCGGGCGACCGCGGAGAACCCGCCCGCGACGCCGGCGAGCCGCTCACCGGTGAGGATGACCGAGCCCGGGGGCAGCACCTCGATGGCGTCGAGGGCCCGGGGTTCACGACCCGGTGCGGCCGTGATGAGTGTGCCGCCCATCTTCGACAGGCCTCGGGTCGCGAACGGGGCGACCGTAACCACTTTCAGCCCGTGCTTGTGGAATGCCTTGCGCAGCCGCAGGTATACGATCGGCGACTCGTCTTCAGGTTCGAACGCCACCAACAGCACAACCGGCGCCTTGTCGAGGTCGGCGTACGTCACCTGCATCGGTTGACCCGCGACGCCAGCCGCCAGGAACTCCGCCTCTTCATCGCTGTGCACCCGACTGCGGAAGTCGATGTCGTTGGTGCCCAGCACAATCCGCGCGTACTTGGCGTACGCATAGGCGTCTTCGCTCGTCAGCCGTCCGCCGACCAGTACTCCGGTGCGGGTGGCGGCGGCGGACAAACCGCGCACCGCGACCGCAACGGCCTCGGGCCATGATGCCGGCCGCTGGCTGCCGTCCGCCTCGCGGATCAGCGGGGTGGTGATGCGATCGCCCTGGGCTGCGTAGGAAAAGGCCCAGCGCCCTTTGTCGCAGTTCCACTCCTCGTTGACCTCCGGATCGTCACCGGCCAAGCGGCGCAACACGGTTCCGCGCCGATGGTCGGTGCGCTGTGCACATCCGGAGGCGCAATGCTCGCAGACACTGGGGGAGGACACCAGGTCGAACGGGCGGGCCCGGAACCGGTACGCGGTGCCGGTCAGGGCCCCGACGGGACAGATCTGGACGGTGTTGCCGGAGAAGTAGGAGTCGAACGGCGCGTCGGACGCAATGCCCACCTGCTGCAGCGCGCCGCGTTCCAGCAACTCGATGAACGGGTCACCGGCAATCTGGTTGGAGAACCGCGTGCAGCGCGCGCACAGCACGCAGCGTTCCCGGTCCAGCAGCACCTGAGCCGACAGATTGATCGGCTTGGGGTAGGTGCGCTTGACGTCATCGAAGCGAGAATCGCTGCGGCCGTTGGACATCGCCTGGTTCTGCAACGGACATTCGCCGCCCTTGTCGCACACCGGGCAGTCGAGCGGGTGGTTGATCAGCAGCAGCTCCATCACGCCGTGTTGGGCCTTGTCGGCGGCCGCTGAGGTCAGTTGGGTGCGTACCACCATGTCCTGGCTGACCGTGGTGGTGCACGACGCCAACGGTTTCCGTTGGCCCTCCACCTCGACCAGGCACTGCCGACAGGCGCCCACCGGATCCAGCAGGGGATGGTCGCAGAACCGGGGAATCTGGATGCCGATGAGCTCGGCGGCACGAATCACCAACGTGCCCTTGGGCACACTGATCTGCTGGTCGTCGATGGTAAGAGTGACCATCGCAACGGCGGCGGCCTCCTTGCCCGGTTCAGTTGTCGTCACGCGCCCGTCCCATTTCTCTCCGCGAGCAGACGCATATGTACCCGCTTACTCGGCGTGTCGGAGACATTTACGTCTGCTCGCGAGAAAGCCGGGAGCATCATGCACCCACTCCTTCCGTGGCGAACACCGTGGCGGCGTGCGGATCGAAGGGGCAGCCACCGTCGAGGTGTGCGACGTACTCGTCGCGGAAGTATTTGAGCGAGGAGATGATCGGGCTGGCCGCGCCGTCTCCGAGCGCGCAGAACGACTTGCCCAGGATGGCATCGGAGATGTCGAGCAGCTTGTCCAGATCGGTGGCTTCGGCCTGGCCGGATTCCAGCCGTGCGTAGATCTGGGCCAACCAGTAGGTGCCTTCCCGGCACGGCGTGCATTTGCCGCACGACTCGTGCGCGTAGAACTGGGTCCAGCGGCGTACCGCCCGCACGACGCAGGTGGTCTCGTCGAAGATTTGTAGGGCTTTGGTGCCCAGCATCGAGCCGACCCCGGCCATACCCTCGTAATCCAGTGGCACATCGAGATGCTCGGGGGTCAGCATCGGCGTGGACGATCCGCCGGGCGTCCAGAACTTCAACTTGTGACCGGACCGAATTCCGCCGGCGTACTCCAGCAGTTCGCGCAGTGAAATCCCCAGCGGCGCTTCGTATTGGCCGGGGTGAGTCACGTGGCCCGACAACGAATACAACGTGAAGCCCGGGGACTTCTCCGACCCCATGGACCGGAACCAGTCGGCGCCGCCGCTGATCACCGCCGGCACGCTGGCGATGGACTCGACGTTGTTGACCACGGTTGGGCACGCGTACAGCCCGGCCACAGCGGGGAAGGGAGGACGCAACCGGGGTTGGCCGCGGCGGCCCTCCAGCGAGTCCAGCAGCGCGGTTTCCTCGCCGCAGATGTACGCGCCGGCCCCGGCGTGCACGATCAGTTCCAAGTCGAAACCGGTGCCGGAGATGTTGCGTCCCAGGTGGCCTGCCGCGTAGGCCTCGGCCACCGCGGTCTGCAGGCGACGCAGTACCGGTACCACCTCGCCGCGCACATAGATGAACGCCTGCCGGGCCCCGACCGCGTACGAGGCGATGATCGCCCCCTCCACCAGAGCGTGCGGCGTGGCCAGCATCAGCGGAATGTCTTTGCACGTACCGGGTTCGGATTCGTCGGCATTCACGACCAGATAATGCGGCCGGCCGTCATCGGGTGAGATGAACGACCATTTCGTCCCAGTGGGAAAACCCGCGCCGCCACGGCCCCGCAGGCCTGAGTCCTTCACCAGCGCGATGACGTCGGCCGGCCGCATGGTCAAGGCCTTGCGTAGCGCCTGGTAGCCGCCGTGCCGCCGATAGTTCTGCAACGTCCAGGACTGCGGCTGGTCCCAGTAGCGACTCAGCACCGGCACGAGCGTCATTCCGATGCCTCCAACCCACGTTCCTGCGCGACCCGCAGTCCGGCCAACGTCGGTGCACCCGGTTCAGAGTCGTTGGCTCCGGGTCGCTCGTCGGGGAAGCCGGCCAGGATGCGGGCCGTCTCCCGGAACGTGCACAGTGTGGCCCCGCGGGTCGGGGTCACCGGTTCGCCGGCCTTCAGCGCATCGACCAGATCGCGCGCTGAACTCGGGGTCTGGTTGTCGAAGAACTCCCAATTCACCATCAGCACCGGTGCGTAGTCGCAGGCGGCATTGCACTCGATGTGTGCCAACGTCACTCGGCCGTCAGCGGTGGTCTCGTCGGCGTCCAGACCCAGGTGTTCTTCCAGCGCCTCCAGGATGGCGTCGCCGCCCATGATCGCGCACAGGGTGTTGGTGCACACCCCGACCAGATAGTCGCCGGTGGGGGTGCGGCGGTACATCGAGTAGAACGTGGCGACGGCGGTGACTTCGGCGGCTCTGAGGTCCAATTGCCCAGCGCAGAACGCGATTCCGGCCGGTGTGAGGTAGCCGTCCTGTGCCTGCACCAGATGCAGCAGCGGCAGCAGCGCTGACCGGGCACTGGGATAGCGGGCGATGACCACCGCTGCGTCTGCGGCAAGCCGCGCCGTCACCTCAGCCGAATATGACTGTGGGCCTTCGCCGATCGGCGGCCCGGGCTCGTCGGGTCGCTGCCCGAGGCGGAGCTCGACGGCGCTCACCTGTCCACCCCTCCCATGACCGGGTCGATCGACGCCACTGCCGCGATGGCGTCAGCCACCATCGCGCCTTCGCACATCACCGACACCGCTTGCAGATTCGTGAAGGACGGGTCGCGGTAATGCACCCGATACGGCCGCGTGCCGCCATCGGAGACCATGTGCACCCCCAACTCGCCCCGCGGCGATTCCACGGCGACGTACACCTGCCCCGCCGGTACCCGGATGCCTTCGGTCACCAGCTTGAAATGGTGGATCAGGGCCTCCATCGACGAGCCCATGATCTTGGCGATGTGTTCCTGCGAATTGCCCAGACCGTCCGGACCCACCTTGAGGTCGGCCGGCCAGGCGAGTTTCTTGTCGGTGATCATCACCGGTCCGGGTCCCAACTGGCCCAGCTTGCCCATACACTGCTCGACGATCTTGATGGACTCCCGCATCTCCCGGACTCGAATCATGTAGCGGCCGTACGCATCGCATCCGTCGTCGGTGATCACCTCAAACTCGTAATTCTCGTAGCCGCAGTACGGCTCAGCCTTACGCAAATCGTGCGGCAGTCCCGTCGACCGCAGCACCGGCCCGGTGATGCCGAGTGCCATGCAGCCGGTCAGATCCAGGTATCCGACGCCCTGGGTGCGGGCTTTCCAGATGTAGTTCTCGTTGAGCAGGTCTTCCATGTCGCGTAGCCGCTTCGGCAACAGCTGCAGGAGTCCTCGCAATTGCGGAAGTGCCTCGTCCGGCAGCCCGGCAGCCAGCCCGCCGGGCCGGATGTAGGCGTGGTTCATCCGTAACCCGGTGATGGTCTCGAAAATCGCCAGGACCAGTTCGCGTTCGCGGAACCCGAAGAACATCGCCGACATGGAGCCCAATTCCATGCCACCGGTGGCCAGCGCCACCAGGTGCGAGGAGATCCGGTTGAGCTCCATCAACAGCACTCGAATGACGTTGGCGCGCTCGGGAATATCGTCGGAGACGCCGAGCAGTTTTTCCACACCGAGGCAGTACGCCGTCTCGTTGAAGAAGGGGGAGAGGTAATCCATGCGGGTCACGAACGTGACGCCCTGGGTCCAGTTGCGATATTCGAGGTTCTTCTCGATGCCGGTGTGCAGGTAGCCGATTCCGCAGCGGGCCTCGGTGATGGTCTCGCCGTCGATCTCCAGGATGAGGCGCAGCACGCCATGAGTGGACGGATGCTGTGGCCCCATGTTCACCACGATGCGTTCACCAGCCACCGCGCTTTCGCGCGCCGCGGCGACCACGTCCGCCCAGTCTTGACCACCGACGGCGACCACGCGCTCGCGGCCATCGGGTTCGTTGTCCGGAATCATCAGTTGTAGGCCCGCCGTTCGTCCGGGGGCGGAATTTTCGCGCCGTGGTACTCGACCGGAATGCCGCCGAGCGGATAGTCCTTGCGCTGGGGGTGGCCCACCCAATCGTCGGGCATCTCGATGCGGGTCAGCGCGGGATGTCCGTCGAAGATGATGCCGAAGAAGTCGTACGTCTCGCGCTCGTGCCAGTCGGTGGTCGGATAGACCGCATAGAGCGACGGGATGTGCGGATCAGCATCGGGGGCACATACCTCAAGGCGAATCCGGCGGTTGTGGGTGATCGACATCAGTGGATAGACGGCGTGCAGCTCGCGGTCGGTGTCGTGCGGGTAGTGCACGCCCGAGACGCCCAGGCACAGTTCGAATCTCAGCGCGTCGCGCAGCGATTGGGCCACCGGAATCAGGTATTCCCGACGCACTTCGACGGTCAGCTCGTCGCGGAACACTACGACGCGCTCAACCGCTTCGCCGAACGTATCGGGGCCCAGTGCGGTGGTCAGCGCGTCGACCACGTCTTCGAAGTAGCCGCCATACGGCCGCGGTGAACTACCCGGCAGGGCGACCTCGCGGATCAAACGGCCGTAGCCCGACGTGTCGCCGCTGCCACGGACACCGAACATGCCGTGTCGCGTCCCGATTACCTCGGGGCGCTCGGGTCCGGCACCATTCGGCGTGTCCGTCATGACCGCAACAGGCCCTTCAGTTCGATGGTGGGACGGGCCTGCAGCGCCGCTTCTTCGGCGGCGGCGATTGCCTCGGCCCGGTTCACTCCCAAAGGCATCTCTTGAATCTTGGCGTGCAGCTTCAGGATTGCGTTGAGCAACATCTCCGGCCGTGGCGGACAGCCCGGCAGGTAGATGTCGACGGGCACGATGTGGTCGACGCCCTGCACCACCGCGTAGTTGTTGAACATCCCGCCGGAGGAGGCACACACCCCCATGGCGAGAACCCATTTGGGCTCGGCCATTTGGTCATACACCTGACGGAGTACCGGCGCCATCTTCTGGCTGACCCGTCCCGCGACGATCATCAGATCAGCCTGACGTGGTGTCGCCGAGAACCGCTCCATACCGAATCGGGCGATGTCGAACCGCGGCCCTGCGGTGGCCATCATCTCGATGGCGCAGCAGGCCAGCCCGAACGTGGCGGGCCACAGCGAGCCCTTGCGCACGTAGCCGGCGACCTTCTCGACGGTGGACAGCAGAATTCCGCCGGGTAAGCGCTCTTCCAGTCCCATCGATAGTCCGCCCGTCAGTCCCAGCTCAGCCCGCCGCGGCGCCAGATATACGCGTAGGCGACGAACACCGTCAGCATGAATAGCAGCATCTCCACCAGGGCGAATACCCCGAGCGATTCGAAGGAAACGGCCCAGGGGTACAGGAAGACGATCTCGATGTCGAAGACGATGAACAGCATGGCGGTGAGGTAGTACTTCACCGGGAACCGCTGGCCAGTGGTCTCATGTCCCGGCGAGCCGGGTGCCATCGGTTCGATGCCGCACTCGTACGCCTCTAGCTTGGCTCTGTTGTACCTACGGGGACCGATGACCAGCGCGATTCCGACCGAGCCGACCGCGAACGCAGCTGCGATCGCGCCGAGTATCAGGATGGGAAAGTAGACGTTCATGTGGGTCTGCGCCGCTCCCTCGTCGTCGGTGTCGATGTGAGCTGGCCCACAGCTTAGCCGGGTTAACGGATGGGGCGCCGCGTTTTGGCTAGGATCATGATCAGTTCCTGGACGTTGCCGACGTTTTTACGGACCACTGCCGCGGACGCGAAGAGTGAACGGCCACAGGCCATTTCGTGCTGGTTAACGCAGCATTTCACGGCTGCGGCGATAACACTGCGACCACAGCCTCACCCAACCGGATCGGGTCGATGGGTTGCGGCACTGCAGCCTCAGCCCGGGACCACGATGCCAGCCAGGCGTCATCGCGCCGGCCGGTGAGGACCACGATCGGCGGGCAGTTCGCAACCTCGTCTTTGAGCTGTTTGGCCAGTCCCATCCCGCCAGCAGGAGTCGCCTCGCCGTCCAGGATGGCCAGGTCGATACCGCCGGCATCGATTGAGCTGATCACTACCGGCGCCGTTGCGACGTCCAGGTAGGTCAAGTCCGGCAGATCAGGGTGGATGCGCCGGCCCAAGGCCGTGCGCACCTGATCACGGGTGTTCGGGTTGTCGCTGTACACCAGGATCTTCAGGGCGGAGTCGG
>JARLGS010000280.1 GCA_031292695.1 Mycobacterium sp.
GATTCTGCGCAAGAACACGGTGGTGAAGGTGACCGCACCCTGCCCGTCCGATGACTGGTGCGTACTGCAAGACCCGGCTGGCGCGGCCTGGGGATCGTTCTTCCACAACAACTGACGATCCAGATAATCGCCCCGACAACATGTTTCGACCCGATACGGACGAGGCCCATGAACGTGCACATGCGGGTCCTAATTCAGGTCCTTCGGGATCGATCGCAGGACGTCGCTACCCGGCGCCGTCGACGTCGAGCGCCCTGACCGCGGCCATTGCCCGGCCAGCCGGCAGACACGCCTCCTGAACACACCTGGGCGACGACGTCGGTGATTTCGCGGCCGCGCAATTGCGGGGGAGTACCACCCGACCAGATAGCGCTGCAGGCTCCGCCATCGGTCCGCATCTGTGGCGTGGTGCCATGAGGCTGACGACCGTGGACTACTGCGGTCGGGGCGGCGGAGGCGGCCCATCGCTACCGCCGCCGGGGGTTGGCGACCAGCGGGCCGTGGTCGTGTTCGACCCGCGATGAATTTGTAGGGAAACTACTGATTCCTCGAGGTCGGCTCCGTCCGTAGCGTGAACGGTCACGACCCCCACGCAGGAGAACGCCATGGTTGGACTTGGAAGTGACTTGACCACGACGCCGCCCCCTCGAACGGCGGTCTTCCTGCTGCGTCGTCGCCCCCTGATCGGTGTGTTTTCCGGTCTCAATCCGTTCTACCTGGACATCCTCCGCTCCCGTCCATTGGCGGTGTTGGAGCTCACGGATAGCACGGTGCGTTGCTCCCTCGTCAACAAGTACGGACATGCTGGTTGGCTGGCAGATCGACTTCGAATTCCCGACCTCAAGGAGCGGCTCAAGTCCGAGCAGGTGACGGTCTTCGAGTTCCCCCGCAACCGCTACGAAATCAACTGGCCGAAGCTGGACATGGGCATGCTCTTCGAGATCGGCGAACCGGGCTCCCCTCGGTGGATCACCTCATTCAGCCTGCCCAGAGATGAATCGTTCGTAGATTTCACTTGGTGGAATGCCGCCTTCATGTTCTTTGCTCACATGTCCGTCTTACGGGACACCGCGACGCGTGAGGTCCGTCAACTGTGGCGGCAGGCGTTGGACCCTGACGGACACCGCGTTCCGAGTATCGGCTAGGGCTGAAAAGGCAGCGAGGTCGGCGAATTGGGCGTGTCCGCCCGGCAAGTCACCGAGAGGCCGATCCGATCCTGATCGCCGGTTCCGGTCCGAGACGTCGAGCACATTACCCTGGGTCATCGCGGGTCGCGGGTGCCTCCAGGGCCGCGGCGACCCGGTCGGCGGGCAACCAGGCTTGCAGGCGCGCCTCGGCGACGAGGTCGGCGGAGTCGGCGGCGAACAAGCCGAAGATGTACCCATCCTGGGGGATCGCGATGGCGCAGAGCAACTCGGGCCGGCTGGGTCCACCAGGCATGGTGGCCAGCGATTGCCGCAGACAACGAGCAACGTCGGCGATGGCCCGGTCGCGCAGGTGCGGGCCGTACCATTCGACCAGATAGCGCGCGAGCGGCGCTTCGACCTCGTTTCGCATCCTTTACGCTACCTGCGTCCGCGGGGGCGGTTCATCAGAGAAATTGCTACACAATCGACGTCGCTACGCCGACGCCGGCTCGTCTGAGGAAAGTGCACTTGGACGAGCATCGTCGAACATGCGGTAGAGCCCTATCCGCGAATGAATGCCAAGCTTGCGGTAGATGCGAGAGCGGTTGACTTCTACGGTCTTTCGGGCGATGAATACGGTTGCGGCGATGTCGTCGTGGCGCATGCCGCCGGCGGCCAACTCTGCGACGCGTTGCTCGGTGGGCGTCAAGCCCGATGAGCGCCCCCGGCCAGCGGTGCCGCGGTCTTCGCGTGCGATTCCGGGTCGTCCGTCGAGTTGTCGCGAAAGCGCCCGGGCGTTGCACGGCATCCACACGGTTCCCAAGAAGACTGCGACAATCGCCAGGACGATGGCCGTCTGAGGTCAGGTCCGACTCGGCTGTCCAGTCGGGCATCGGTTCTAACGTCGAAACCAACAGGTGGATCGGCCCGGCGTTGCTTGAAACTGTAGGAGAATTACTGATTCAGCCGCCCGTCCCACCGCGCTACCGTTGGCCTCCCGTAAGTCTGAATGAGAATGAGTGAGTGGCGCAAATGCCCATTCCCGCGAAAGGGAACCCAGTGACCAAAGGCACCTTTATCGCCATACCCGTCACAATGCTGGCGTTCGGCGGTCTGACAAAGAAGGAGTGCCGGTGAGGTCGGGCAAGGTAATGACAGCGATGGTTGGAGCGACGGTGGCGGCCAGTTTGGCCGTATCAGGTTGTAGCAACAGCACAACCGCCTCGTCATCCGACTCGTCGTCGAAGTCAACACCTGTCGACAACAGCAAGTTGCTAATGAATCCCGCGGACATTGATCTGGCAGGCCAGACCTTTACCGCAGCCAAACCTCCACAGGGCTTTCCGACGGGTGTCGCGGTGGCATTCGTCAACGGCGACCAGTCGTTGGTGATCGACGACCGGATCGTCATTGCGCCGGATTCCGCCACCGCTGAGAAAGCCTTCGAGGCGGGTAAGGGAAAGTTAGCGACAGCCCTGCCGGACACAACCATGACCGACGCTCCAGTCGGACAACGCGGAGCGATGGGGGTGGCAAAGTGGAAAGGCGGTACCAAGCTGGCGAACACCATTACGTTCCACGAAGGGACGGCCTTCGTGACAATGGAATTCGACAGTCCCGTGAATGATCCATTTCCCCAAGGTTTCCCGGTTGCCGTCGCGCAAAAGCAGGACGCTGCAGTCAAAAGGGGATTGCCGGGATAAGCTGCGCCGCAGCCGTAACTATTGGCGATTGAGGCGCGTGCGGTCGGTGAAACCAGGTCCCGGAACGTGTTTGGAGCGAACTGTGTGTTGGGGGCCACGTGCTGGTTCCAGCCGTCTGTTCCCGGATCATGCGTCGGAGTGCGGTGCTGACGTATCTCAGCGAGGCGGTCAGAGATCTGCGCACTACGGCACGGCGTTGACCCAGGACCGCTCGGTGCTGACCTACACGCCCGGGGCCAGCGCTGTGGGGCGATGGCGTCCTCGGCGGCGTCCAGCTACCCACGGCATGCCAGCCCGCTAGCCACGGGCCTAGCTGCAGAGAGCAGACAGGTCGGCGGCGCGAACGCCAGGTTCTCCCACATTGGTTTGACAGCGGCCGCGTTCGTCGACTGCGCTGCCTGGCGGCCCGGGCGGGTCATTCGGAGAATTGGGTGGCGCCGAGTGCGACTTGGAAGTTATCCAGCCCAAGACAGGCGAGACCGATGAGGACCAGGCCCGTTCCCTCCAGCCAGTGCGCCATGTTCAAGCGCGCTCGGATTGCCACGATCGCGGTGCCGCCACGCTGCGGCAGCCACCGGGCCAGCCGCTCGGCGGGCAGGAACGCGGCGATCAACCCGCTGACCACGACCCCGAACACCAGGAAAGGCACGGCCTGCACGAACACCCTGGAGAACACCGTGCCCGCGGTGGCGAGGGACTCATGGTTGAGCGTGAACGTATGTAGCCACGTGAACGTATGCAGCCAACGGCTGGCGACCGCGAACGCAACGACACCGAGTATCAGGACGTGCATGGACCCCAGTCGCCATCGGACAACGGGGGATGAGACGGCCACCCAGTCATGCTGCCATCGCCGCCATGGCGAACGCTGTGAGGCCCGGTCGGGTGTCGCGGGCTTGGTGGTCCGCGGGGAGCCGTCCGCAGCTATGTCACTGCGGAGTATCCGCGGTGCTGCAGCTGACCAGAATGATTTGGTCCGACTCGATGGATGCTCAGGCAGCGCGCGCAGGCCCAGCGATGCGGCCTGACGTCCCGCCTGCGTAGGGGCATTGGTCACCGGCTGCGGGACCTACTCACCGACGTGGACACGCTCAGGACGTGCCATTGCATCAGCGAGATCAGCATCTGTTCAGAGCTCAATCCGTAGCAGCTGGGCGCGTCGGACAATGCCGTCCGGCGGTGGTTCGGTGGCGCCCCCATCGGTGGTGACATACGCAAGGTGTCCGCAGTCGTTGGGTCCGCGGCCCCAGGCGATACTTGATGGTCCAACGAGTTGTGCGGTGAACCTCTCACCGGCGACGATGTCGCGATCCACCGCATGCTGGCCGGGCCACAACGCCACGCGGTCGATCGTATTTTCGCGATGGGTGGTCACGTAGGCCACGCCGGCGGTTTCATCGATGCAAAAGTCATCGGCCATGGTGCCGCCGGCGACGAATTCAGGTTCACCGGCCGGTTCGTGGGTTTGCGGGGCGACGCGCACGCGCATGAAAAGCCTTCGCGTGGTGGAGGTGTAGTACACGCAGTTGGTTCGCGAGTCGTAGCGGACCCCATTGACCCCCGGCTGGGGGTTGCGCGGATTGTTGGGGTCGAACGCCATGCTGTCATGCTGCAGCCACACCCGCGCGGTAGCTGTCAGACCGTCCTCAGCCAGGTCGACGCGCCAAATCTGACCGGCAACTGAGTCGGCGACCAGCAGCAACTGTGGGGCGATCAGGCAGCAGCCGTTGAGCACCGCGCCAGGCGGGTCGAAGGTGAGCACCCGGCTGACGTTGGCCCGCGCTCCGGGGCTCCACGCGCGCAGGTCGACACGCTCCACCGTGGCTGGTCCGAACGTGCAGACATAGAACACATCGCCCTCGGCCTCCACGATGCCCATCGTCAGAGATTCGAAGGTGTGCACTAGGACTGGATTGACCGGCAGCTCGGTGGTGGGGGTGGGCACGTGCCAGAGTTGCTTGTGGTTGAGGACGGTCACCAGGATCGACCCGTCGGCGCGGACGGCGAGGTTCTCCAAGAAGAACTGCTCCGGAAAGTACGCAATGGTGGTGAGCTTCGCGCGCGTCGCTTTGTCGGTTGTCATCTTCGATTTCCTAGACGGTCGTGAGGTTCGGCGCTGATTTTGTTCCGGCGACGGTCATCGCCGAGACGCTTGCCGGCGCTACCGCCTCAAGCGGATCGAGCGACTGACAGGCAGGGTTTTCGCCCCACCGGTCGACGCCGCGGTGCTATGTCTGACGCTACAAGCGCGGCTGCTACATGCAGCTCAGGAGTCCGCGGCACAGGCTTAAAGCGAATACCGCTAAGTCAGCTGTCGCAGATAACGGGTTTATCCCGCCGTTCCCGCTGACTTCGACGCTTTCCAGTCCGGCTTGCGGTACCAGTGAAGCAACAGCGGGGGGAGTACCCCGAGTGCGAGAATCCCGGCCAGGATCAGCAGCCCGTACAACAGGGGGCTCGCATGGCCGAACTGTGATGGTGGCACGAAGCCGATGAGGAACGCGGCCACCGATGACGCCACACCCAATGCGCACTGCACGCCGAGCGCGGGCGCCCTATAGCCGCGGGGATGATCAGGTTGTGTGCGTCGCAGTCTGATTGCGGCGATGAACATCAGTCCGTACATGATCAAATACACCTGGGTGGCCATCGCAGTGAATATCCAGTATGCGCTGTTGACCGTTGGGATCACCGCGTAGAGAAAGCCGATGACAGTTATCACGGCACCCTGCGCAATGAGGATGTGCAGCTGGATGCCCTCGTCGTTGACTTTCTGGAAGTACCGGGGAAGGTAGCCCTGTTCGCGTCCGATCTTGAGCAACCCCGCCGACGGGCCATCAAGCCAAGCGATCATTCCGCCGAGCGCGCCAATCGCCAATGCGATCGCGATCACGGGCAGCATGAATCCAAGATGGAGATGCTTGAGCAGGGCATCGAATGCCTGCATCAGTCCGGCGGTGAGGCTGATCGACTGCGCAGGAACTATCCACGAGATCACCAGTGTCGGGAAAACGAAGACGCCAAGGACAAGTACCGACGCGAGGAACATGGCCTTCGGGAACTCTCGGCCTGGATCGCGCAACTCGTCGACGTGTACGGCATTTACTTCGACGCCGGCATAGGTGAAGAAACTGTTGACGATCAGCACGATGCTCGCCAGCCCGCTCCAAGCGGGCAGAACATGGTGAACGTCCATCGGTGCCGACGAATGGTTGCCCTGCAATAGATAAATTATGCCGAGAACGACGATCAGCGCCCCAGGGATCAGGGTTCCGAACAGGGTGCCACTTGAGGCGAGTTTGGCCACCAATCCGAGCCCGCGAGAGGACACCAGCACGCTGCCCCAGAACAGCACGACGATGATCACCGCGGTGTAAACGCCGTTGTTGGCAAGGCTCGGATCGATGACATAGGCGAGCGTCCCGGCCACGTAGGCCAGCAGGGCCGGATAGTAGAAAATGGTCTGCGCGAACTGGCACCACACTGCAAGCAGTCCCATCGGCGCGGAAATACCTTCGCGCACCCAGTTATAGACGCCGCCCTGCCACCCCGATGCCAGTTCGGCAGACACCAGCGACGCCGGCAACAGAAACACGATCGCCGGCAGCACGTACAAAAACACCGAGGCCAGTCCGAACACGGATAGAGCCGGCGCGGAGCCAAGGTAGCCGACCGCGCCAACGGTCATCATCGCGACGGCGGTCCAGCTGATAGACGGCGCGCCGCCCCGACGCGCCAGGGCTTCGTCCCTTGCGCGCGTAAATACCCGGGGTGCGCGTAGGCGTGCGGGGCCGATTGCGTGCATGATGCCCATCGGTTGGTCAGCTTAATGCGCGCACCGTCGCACAATCCCGATGGAATCGACGGTGAAGTTCATGAGGCAGTTTGGCTCGGGCGCCTCCTCTTAGAACAGAAGAGCGTCGCGTCCCCTCACGAATTCGGCGGAGCTAACGCGGCCGCTACCTGCGGAGGCGTGTCGTCGTTCGCCGGTGCCGCTGGCGTCGGGGATGGCGTCGCTGGCGCCGGCTGACCGTTCGGGGTTTCGAGTATGGGTGCCGGCTGGCCGGGAACGGCGGGCGCGGCGGTGGGCTGGGACGATTCGGCCCCGGGTGCGGTCTTGGGTGCGGCGCCGCCCGGGTCTTCCAGCGTGGGTACCTCCATGCCCGCCCCGATGTTGGTCCCGGGGTTGACCGTGGGCAGCGTGGGGTTGGGGCTCAGGCCGGCTCCGATCCGGTAGCGGGTGCTGCTGGAGGTCAGAAGGTTGGCTTTGTTGGGACCAAGGCCCAGCGCGCTGCCCGGCATGCCGTCGGCAGCCATCGTCGGGTCAACACTGGCCAGCGCACGCACTCCACGAGCATCGTTGGCCACCGGTGGAGGGCTGGTGATCCAGTTGGGCGCGAAGGTGTAGCTACCCATGGAGCCGTTGACCGGCACCGGCGGACCCGGCATCCATGGCAGCACGGGCGGCACCGCTGGCTGTGCCCCGGCCGCCCCGGCAGCTAGCGGCAACCCCAGCAAGCCGAGAATCACCCCCACCGCCACTGGCCGTATTTTCTTGAACGACATGCTGATTCGTCTCTCCGCGATCCGTGTCAGATCTTGCTCGGGTCGCCGTAAACGGCGAACTCGGTGTGCGACTTGGCAGTTGAGATCCGCAGGTATGCGTAGGAGCGAATGTTGACGTCACCACCGCAGGCGTCGGCCTTGATGTGGATGTTGTCGATGTCGAGCATCGCCGTTCCGCTGTCGTCGAGTGACATGTTCGCCAGCGGCAGGTCGACGATCACGCCCGGTTGGACCACTGTCTGCACGAAGCCGGCGATGCCTGCGGTGCCACCGATGGCAGTGGTGCTGCCGATGGAGGCCGACGGTGCCACACCGGCAGTGCCGCCGAGCTGTAGACCGGTGGAAACATCGGACTGACAACCCAATTGGTAGCCGAGGATGAAAATGCTGTCGGTGATCGGGCTCGACCCGCCGGTGGCGGTCGCAGTCCCCGATGCGGTGACGAAGCCTTCCCGGGAGTTGACCGCTGCAGCCAGGTTGGGCACCGAGTTGATCGATTCATGATCGATCTTGATCTGCAGGTGCCACCCGTCGCGGCTGACCTTGTCGTACACCTGCGGCGCCATCTGAGCGACATCGGCATGTGCAGGCGTTGCCTCCACCGGCCCGACCATGCAGATCGCGGCGGCGATAATTACCGCGATCCGCTTGGGAGACAGGGGAACTGGCCCGAGGAGAGGCAGGTGTGTCATTAATAGTGCTCCATTTCCATTCGCTGCCCGGGTCTATCGAATGGCTCGCGCGGCGTCGGGCAGATCATCGGTGGACGTGGTTGCCGCAGGACCGCCTTCGGCTGGACCGTCGCCTTCCTCGTCGGCGTCATAGACCGGGCCGTGGCCGTCGGTGGCGAGCACCACTCGACCGATCAGCTGGTACTTGGCCGGGTCGGCCTTCTTCAGATACAGCGCCACCGCACATCCGGTGACGAAGAGCACGATCGCGATGTATGGGATCAGCTTGAACAGAAGGGAACTGGCTGCCGAGCCGGCGGCGGTGTCGAGATTCTGAATCATCAGAATCACTACCGCGAGCATGCCGAGTCCACCGACGACCGGGGCAACCTTGACCCGCCACACACTCTCTCCCGGATGGTGGTGCCGGAAGTAGTTGAACACCGCCGCCATGGTGATGGTTTGCACGATCAGCAGCGAGAACGTCCCGACCACCGCCAGCAGCACGAAGACGTCCAGGTAGGGGTCCTTCTTGAAGAGCCAGAACCCGAGGATCCACAGTGCGGCGATCACCATCTGCACATAGGAGGCGATGTAGGGCGAGCCATGCTTGGGGTGGGTGCGACCGAGTGCCCGCGGCAGCAGTCCTTCCCGGCCCAGTGCGTAGCCGTAGCGGGCCGCGCAGTTGTGGAACGCCAAACCACACGCGAAGGACCCGGTCATCATCAGCCACTGGAACACCAGCACCGCCCAATGCCCGACGAAGATCTCGGTTGGGTGGAAGAACATATCCAGCGGGTTGGCGCTCTGAGCACGCTCAATGGATGCCGCTGCGCCGTTGCCGGCCACGGTCATCCAGGACACGAAAATGTAGAACAGGCCGACGCCGGTCACCGCGATGAGGGTGGCGATCGGAATGATCTTGCGGGGGTTGCGGGATTCCTCGCCGTACATGACGGTCGATTCGAACCCGGTCCACGACCAGAACGCGATGAACATCGCCAGTCCCGGTGCGGCGAGGGCCAGCCCGTTCGCCTTGAACGCGTTGGCCGGGTTGATCGCCTGTGGCATCAGTCCGTCCGGGCCACCGCCGTGGGTGAGCACGGCGACCGCCATGACTGCGAGAATCGCGATCTCCGTGATCAGTAAGACGGAGAGCACCTTGGCTGCGAACGAGATGTCGAAGAACGCCAGGATTGCGTTCAACAGGATGCACGCGAATGCGAAGTACGGCCACGGAATGTTGAGGCCGATCTGGTCGAGGAAGACCTTGTTGCCGAAGTAGGCGAAGATTCCGATCAGGGACGCTTCGAACGCCGAGTAACAAAATGTCACCATGTAGCCCACCGCGAGACCGACCACTCGGCCCAGACCGTGAGAGACGAAGCCGTAGAACGCGCCGGTCGAGGTGACGTGGCGGGCCATGGCGACATAGCCGACGGCGAACACCGTGAGCACGACGGTGGCGAAGATGTACGTCGCCGGCGCCCCCGTGCCTACACCGAAACCGACCGCGAAGGGCACGTTGCCGCTCATCGCGGTGATGGGCGCCGAGGTGGCCACTGCCATGAAGATCACGTCGATCAGTCCGAGCGCGTTGGGCCTGAGCCGATCCACCGAGCCGCCGGCGGCCAGCAGATCCGCAGTGGGCGCACCAACCGTGGACCTGGCTTCGGTGGTCATGAGTTGTCCTGGAGGTTGGTGTGACGTGCACACAAGGTTTGACTGGTCATGGCATTGGGTTCCTTGAGTGTTGTGACGGTCGGCGGCGACCAGCGCAGACGACATCCGCCAGCAGCGCCGGACAGGGCTTGGACGTCGTTGAACCTGGTCGTTAACCGAGCCGACGACGAGGAGTGTGGGCTACGGGTTCGTGGTCATGGTCATGGACACCACTGGGGGTGGTGGGACTGCCGCTCGGGGTCGCGATCCGCTTGCCCGACCCACGCTAACGGCAGCGTGTAATGAAGAACACACAGTGACGCAAACCGCATTGAGAACTTTGAGCACCCCTTTTTATCAGGGGCGTTAACAAGTCAGAAACATAAATGTTATGTCGAGGCAATGAGGTAACCGGACTCTGGCCTGAGTTTCGCAGTGAGACCGCCGAGCGCGCCGTCGGTCTTCAGCCACCGCGACGCCGGGAGAGGAGCTGTCAGGATGACCGGACCGCCCGACCGCATCCTCGTTGCGGAGACCTCCCCGGTAGAGGGACTGCCCCGTCGTCAGCTTCGCGGGCTGCCCGTGCTCGCTCAAGCAGTCGCCGCCATCGCGCCGACTGGAACTGCCTGCGTCACTCCGGCGCTCGTGATCGCCAGCGTGGGGGGTGCGGGCGCGATCTGGGCGTTCATCTGCGCCACCGTGGTGATCGCGTTGGTGTCTGAGTGTCTGCGGCCGATGGCCCGACGGATGGCCGCCGTCGGCGGGTTGTATAGCTACACCGCGCGTGGACTCGGACCCGGTATTGCGGTGCCGACCGGCTGGTCGGCGATTCTGGGCTACGCCACAGTCGGCATGGTGGGACTCATAGCGGTCGGCGCGTACCTCGTCCACATTGCTGTCGCCCTGGGTATTTCGGCGGAATCCCCGATTGCCGCCGTGGCTGGGATCGCTGCCGCCGCAGGACTACTCGCGTCCTTGATCATGATCCGCGGAATCCGGATCTCGGCGATCGTCGCCCTTTTCACCGAATGCGTATCGATCGTCATCGTGGTCGCGATGCTGATCGTCCTGATCACCCGCCACCCGGCCGGCGCGCCGATCGCGCCGGCATTGACCTGGAACGGCAACCTGCAGAGCTGGTCCCTTGGCGTCGTCGTCGCCATCAGCGCATTCGTCGGCTTCGAAAGCCCGACGACCTTGAGCAGGGAAGCCCAACGGCCGTTCATCTCGGTACCGCGCGCCATTCGTTGGACGCCACTTGCCACCGCGGTGATCTATCTGGTCGCCGTACCGGTCCAGGCGGTCGCCCTCGCGGACGCCCCTGGGGTGGCGCGTGAAAGTTCCACTCCGATCGTGCAGTTGCTGCTGGCCGACGGATCGACGGCGCTGGCGTGCATCCTTGACGTCGGTATCGCCGCATCGTTCTTTGCCTGCACGTTGGCATCGGTCAACGCCCTCGTACGGGTGTTGTTCTGCATGGGCCGCGAAGGGGTCGCGCCAAAATGGTTCGGACGCACCCATGACCGATTCCGGACACCGGCCTGGGCGATCGCAGTCTCCATGGTGGTGATCACCGCAGTGCCCATCATCGTCTTGATGCTCGGCGCCACCCCGGAAGATGGTCTACGAATCTTCCTCACGCTCAGCGCATGTGGCTACCTCGGTAGCTACCTGGCAGCGTGTATGTCCTCGCCGATCCTGTTGCGCCGCATCGGTGAGTCCACTCCAGCGGTCTGGTACCTGGCTACCATCACCACAGCCGCGCTCCTGTACCTGGCGGTCACGGCCGTCGTGTTCGCGGTGCGCGAGGGAAGCGTGCTTCTCGCCATCTACGGTGCAGTGATCATCACGTCGATCCTGTTTACCCTCGCGCTTAAATGTTTCGCCCCCGCGCGCCTGGCGGCAGTCGGCATCTACGACGAAACGCAACGCGCCGATCTTCTCAACGCGGGACCGTTCCGATGAGTTCGATGCGCGACCCCACAGTCCACCACCCAAGCTCCATGTCGAACGCGATGCGCATCATCGAGGCCGTCGCAGTGCTCGGGCTGGGAGTCACAGCCAAAGAGATCGCAACAGCGCTGCACATGCCTCCAGCGACCGCCTACCGAACCCTCAATTCCCTCGTCGGCGAGGAGTATCTGGTAAGGACATCCGATCTCCGCGGATTCGGCCTCGGCAAACGCCTCGGCGGGCTCATCGCAGCGGTGACCACAGCCTCAATGTCCACAGCCGCTCTTCGCCGTCTCGCAGAGCTACGTGACTGCGTCAGATTCGCCGTCCACGTCGTCGCCTTCTCTTCTGGATCAGTACGAGTCCTCGACGCCGATCCCGATCATCCGCTACGTGCCGAGCGGGAACTGGTCCGCTACCTCCATGCATCCGCGGCCGGCAAACTGCTCCTCGCCCACAGAACCGAGTGGCGCGAACTCCTGCCCAGGACACCGCTGGTGAAACTGACCCCGCACACCATTACCGATCTCGCAGCGCTTCAGGACGAACTGAAGACCATTCGGAACAACGGCTTCTCGACCCAAATCGAGGAACTCGCATCTCAACTCGCTTGCGTCGCAGTCCCACTCGTCGACGCCGACGGAGACACCACGGGAGCACTGTGCATCTCCGGCCCCTCTACGCGCGCTGAGGCTCTCCTCAGTCACGTCGCCGCGATACGAAAATACGCCGAAACCCTGTCCCCACTCATCTTCTAGCCCTTCAACTTTCAGCTGTGACAGTGCGTTGCTGTCACGGTTCTTCGGGCACCGGCGCTGACCACTGCAGCTGGGCGCCGCCATCGGGTCGGTTGTAGATGGTGAAGGTGCCCCCGACTGATTCGGCACGTTTGCGCAGGTTGACCAGGCCGCTTCCGGTGATGTTGTCGGGGATGCCTTTGCCGTTGTCGGTGATGTCGATACAAAATTGGTCTGCGGCGTCGACGGTGATTATGAGCTTGGTGGCCTCAGCATGACGTACCGCGTTGCTGATGGCTTCTTTGATCACAGCCTCGGCATGATCGGCCAGCGTCGCGTTGATTATCGAAAGGGGTCCGCTGTATCGCACTGTGGTGTTCAAATCCCCTGACAGCTGCGCGACTGCCTGATCCAGGCGCTGGCGCAGCCGGGTGATGTCAGACGACCCGCCGTGCAACTGGAAAATAGCGGTGCGGATGTCTTGGATCACCCCCTGCAGGTCATCGACCGCCGTGCTGACGCGCTGCTGCGCATCGGCCGAACGCATACGGGGGATGGTGCCCTGCAGCGTTATCCCGACGGCGAAGACCCGCTGGATGACGTGGTCGTGCAGGTCCCGGCCAATGCGGTCGCGTTCGGCGAGGACTTCCGACTCGGCGCGGGCGGCGAGCAGCTCGGCCTGCGCCGCTACCCGGTCGGTGATGTCGTGGGCCACCGCCGAGTAGCCGATGAGCTCGTCTGCGCCGTCACGAAGCGCCGACACGGTGACGACCACGTCGACCACCGTGCCGTCGGCGAGGCGCAACTGGGTGTCGTAGGGCTGAGCGTGCGCGTGGCGACGGACTCGTAGCAGCGCCTCGGCGAAGACGTCCTCCGATGCCGGGGGCAACAGGATCTGTACGGGTTGACCGACAACCAGTGCCTCGGGGTAGCCGAGCAGCCGTTGTGCGCCGGGGTTCCAGGTTCGGATCACACCCTCTGGCGACATGGAGATGATGGCATCATCGGAAAATCGCACGATCGCCGCCAGGCGAGCTTCGGCGTGGCGGGCGGCTTCGAGTTCTGTGTGCAGCGCGATGATGCCGCGGTTGGTGTCCTCGAGTTCGCGGTGTACTTCGGCGAGCTGTCGCTGGGCGCGGCGGAGTTCGCCGTCGCGCTGGTGAAGCGCGTGCAGCGCATCCGCCAGTGTCTCGGGTTCAGGAGGGTTCGTCGCAGCAGTCATCTCGTATCCCGCTCAAGGGTGACGCTACTGGTCATCATGCCGCACAACCAGCACGCAGGCATCGTCGGTGGGCCGGGTGAAATCCCGGTAGAGAGTGGCGGCGATGACGGCGGGGTCGTGACGCAGCAATGCCGGGTAGGCCGCCAGCCGCCAGCCAGAGCGGATCCCGTCAGAGGTCATGACCAGTGTCGCGCCGGGCGGCCAACGGCAATGCTGCATGCGGATGCGTGGGGCTGGCAGGTGCGTGCCCAGGGTTCCCGGATAGCTGATCAAGTGCTCCCTGTCGCCGCCATACACAACCTGGCCAGCGATGTTGCCCACCCCGGCGAAAGTGAGCTGCTCGTTTCGTGGGTCGATCACGCACGCCGCGGCCACGCCACCTCGGGTGACCCGCATGGCATCGTGCGCCCGCCGCAGGAAGTCCTGCGGATCAGTCACCGGTCGCTGATCGAAGACGGTGACAGCCGCCTGCGCTGCGGTGGCCGCCGCGTCGCCGTGCCCGAGGCCGTCCACCACTACTGCAGCCAACTGTGTCCCAGCAGTCACCGCCCAAGCGTCCCCGCTGGCACCGTCGCCTCCATGCGGTACGTTAACCGCGCCGTATCGCCACCACTCGCCAGTAGCTGAGTGGGTGCCGTGCAGGCGCGCGAGCACGACAGTGCCACCTGGGGTGGAGTAGCAGTCGAAGTCGGTGGCCATGCGCCGGATACTGGCCAAACCCACGGACAGCCCGCCGCTGCCACCAATCCGACTGATGGCGCTTTGGCGAGTCGGCTCCGACCCGGGCAAAGCAGGGTAGGACATGCCGGGACCGGTATCGACCGACAACAGCTCGATGCCATCGCCGAATTGTCGACACAACACATACCCGCCCGGGTCAGCATGCCGCAGCAAATTGGTGCCCAGCTCGGTGGCGACGAGTTCGGCCTGACCGCGGCGCAGCACGGATTGCGTTGCGACCATCCTGGCCACCGCCCTGCGCAGCGCGCCCACGTCTTCGGGCACATTGACCGGATGCCGGTAGTGCTCCCGCTGCCTCACCGTCGCCACTTCACGATCGTTACCGTCGTGCCCGAGCCCGACGAGGAGGTGATGGTCAACTCGTCGACCAATCGACGCGAGCCCGGCAGTCCCAATCCGAGGCTGCCCGCGGTGCTGAATCCGTCCGTCAGCGCCGCATCAAGATCCTCGATGCCGGGCCCCGCGTCGATAAAGGTGGCCCGCACTCCGCTACGACGATCACCGACCACTTGCTCGGCGTGCAGCCGACCGCCTGCGCCCGCGGCATGGACCAAGATATTGCGGGCCAATTCACTTCCCGCAGTGATCAACTTGGTTTCCTCGACCAGCGACAGACCAGCAGCGCGGGCATGCGCGCGCAGCACGCGGCGGACTTCGATCAGATCGGTCTCGTCGGTGATGGTGACAGCAGCCGGAGCGACGAGCCGATCGGGGAACTGGTCCATATCGGTCAGTCGGCTTGGGCGTCGTTTTGACGCAGCCTGTGCAGCAGCGCCAAACCCTGTTGGGCGTTCAGCGCGGTGTCCAGGTGCCCCATCGGAACACCCAGATCCACTAGCGCGATGGCCACGGCGGGTTGAATGCCCACAATGGCCGCTTGCGCCCCCAGCAACCGGATCATCGCCACGACCCGAGCCAATACCCGGGCGACGAATGAGTCGACCGCGGTTAGTCCACTGACGTCGATCAACAACCCGGCCGCGCCGGTGCGGGCAACTTCATGGGTCAGCTGATTCTCGATCCGGATCACGGTCGCATCATCGAGGTCGCCTTGCAGCGTGACCAACAACGTGTCGGCGATGCGCATCACCGGGATAACGTCGTCGCTCACCCTGCGCCCGCCGGCCCCATCAGCTTGGCAACCCCCACCGCAGCCTCGGCGCGCTCGGCCAGCAGGGTCAGGGCCAGCTGCAGGGCGTGGCGCAGTGTGGTGCGCGACCGTAGTTGGCCGATGTCGATGCCCAGATGCACCATCGACTGCGCGGTCTCCGGGCGCACCCCGCACATAATGCTCATCGTTCCCATCAGCGCGGCCGCTTGCACCGTGCCCAGCAGATGTTGTGCGACTTGCGTGTCGATGGTGGGTACCCCGGAAATATCGAAGATGACCACCTCGGCCTGCGTCTCGGCGATCTTGAACAACAGCCCCTCGGTCAGCCGCGCAGCGCGGGCCGAATCCAGTGTGCCGATCACCGGCAAAGTCAGCACCTTGTCCCACACCTGGATCACCGGGGTGGACAGCTCCATGATCTCGTCATGCTGGCGGCGCAGCCGCTGCTCTTGATCCCGGCGCTCGGTAACATCGCGGATCGCGGCCGATACCAACAAACCCTCATCAGTACGCAGTGGACTCAAGCTGACATCGATCGGGAACTCGCTGCCGTCTCGACGTAACCCCCACAGCTCCAAACCGACACCCATCTGTCGCGGCTGAGGCTCGGCGAAAAAGCCGCTGCGGTATCGCTCATGCCCGCCCCGGAACCGGGGTGGTATCAGCATCTCGATCTCGCGACCGATCAGATCCTCGCGGCGATACCCGAACAACCGATCGGCTTGCGCGTTTGCCAGGGTGATGCGTCCATCGGAAGCGACGATGACCATGGCGTCCGGCGCCGACTCCAGCAGGCCATGAAACATCGAGTCGGCCCGCTGCTGCTCGGCGGTCAAATCACGGATCACCTTGGTAAAGCCGGTGATCGCATCGGCGTCGTCGCGGATCGCGGTAACCACCACCGCAGCCCGGAACCGCCGCCCATCCTTGCGCACCCGCCAACCT
Source organism: Mycobacterium sp. (assembly GCA_031292695.1). GTDB lineage: Bacteria > Actinomycetota > Actinomycetes > Mycobacteriales > Mycobacteriaceae > Mycobacterium. The sequence goes on from JARLGS010000280.1 coordinate 16,439, forward strand.
TCAAACTCGAACCGGCCGGAGTCACGCACGGCCGCTATCTCGTGTTCGACCAACCCGGCAGCCCGATCCTCGTCGGTGTACAGCGCAGCCACCGACTTCCCGACCATCTCAACTGACGAATAGCCGGTCATCGCCTCCGCGCCACGGCCCCACCGGACGACCTTTCCGGCCAGATCAAGCTGAATGATCGCGTGATCGACGATCGCGTCCAGCAGCGCCTCTACGTCGCGAAGAAGGGCGCGTAGGTCTTTCTCACCTGCTGGCGGCACCACCAAAGTTCCAGGCCTCCTTGAGTGTCCCCGCTAACCCCGCCCGCGCAGATGCTACCGCCCCGCGCAGCTTCCTACCCAGGAAAAACCATCTCGGCCCCGGCTCCCGCAGACGTTCTCGCGCTGGCAAGAGGTTTTGGGAATGTGACCAGAACCTTCACGACGTTGTCCTGCACGTGGGCGGCACGTACCGCGGTTCCGGGGAGATCCGCCAGGCCGATCTGGTGCGAGATGAGTTGCTCAACACGCACTTTCCCTGCGTCGAGGAGATCAATTGCCTCGCGGAATGACACCAGATCGGGTTCTGCCTGCGCGCCGATGGCGCCGACCAGACGAAGGTTCTTGCTCACCATTCCCAGCACCGAGATCTCCAGGTCGCCCGGTTCGTGGTCGGGCAGACCGTAGACGCCGATCGTGCCGTGTTGATCGGTACGTTGCCAACATTGGTGGCGCACACCGGGCATGCCGCTGGCATCCACGCTGAGCTCGGCGGCGGGGGTGGCAGCGCCGGCTGGAAGTGCACCCAATTCCATGGCGACTCCGAGGCGGTGTGCGTTCGGTTCGCAAATGTAGACCTCTGTGCATCCGTGCAGGCGAAGGAGCTGGATGAACAGCAATCCTGCAGGGCCGGCGCCCGCGACGAATGCGCGCCGCGGCGGTGTGGGCGATGGCCAGAAGTTGCGTAGTGCGTAGATCACCGTGCCGAGTTGTTGCGCGAACACTGCCGTATGGTCAGCCAATTCCTCCGGCAGTGGCAGGACGTTGGTTTCCCGCGCGAGCTGATATGGCGCGAACACCTTGCCTTCGGTCGGGAATGGAACGTGAAGGACCCGCTGTCCGGGGGTGAACCGACCGGAATCACAGCGTACGACCACGCCGACTGATTCATGACCGTAGACATCCGTGTCCGTCCCGTAGGACGTCGATCCCCGGAAACGATGCAGGTCCGTGCCGCACAACGCGGAAACGACGGTGCGCAGCAGCATTTCGCCAGGGCCTGGGTTTGGTATCGGCTGCTGCCGGATGGTGAGTTCACCGTCGGCGGTGATGTAGGCGGCCGACATCACCGCCGGCAGCGCAGAGTGCCCTGCTATGCCGGACCGTATGTCACCGTCGCCGCGGTCGAGGTCGTGAGCTGCAGATGCGGCGGAGGTGCGACGCGTGCTGTCGGTGTGAGACACCCTCTAGTTGTCACACACGAAACCCTCTGCGGCCCAGAGCCGAAAGTCACCGACACTGCCCGGGTCAGCCAGGGGTGGGCGCGTTCGCTTCGACCCGGGTTCAACCTTCCTGCGGAAGAGGCTGTGCATCTGATCCGTGCTTACGTCCAATGCCGTGCCACAGCCATTCCGCGGTGACATCGACGATTTCACTGCGGGATACGTCCGGGTGGTCCAGCCACCACGATGAGATTCCCTGGATCGCCGATGTCACCAGCACAAGATTGGCTTCGCGTAACGGGCTGCCGGCCGAAATGCCTGCGCGGTCGAAATCGGCGCCCAACGCTGTGCCGAGCGCCCGATGGGCCGCCTGGCTGAGCCGGTGGCCCGCTTCGGC
>JARLGS010000281.1 GCA_031292695.1 Mycobacterium sp.
ATCCCCGCCCAATTGCCCCGGCAGTTCCCCGGCAGCCTGTTCTATTTCCAGACCGCGGATATCGTCAGTCAGGTGCTGAATTTCGGCCTGTCCGCGCCGATCGACATCCAGATCCAGGACCGCAACCTCGGCCGCTCCTACGTGCTCGCCCAGCGGTTGCTGCTGGCGTTGCAGAAGATCCCCGGCGTGGTGGACGCACATATCCCGCAGATCCTCGACTACCCGGCGCTGGAGGTGGACGTGGACCGGCTGCGCGCCGCCCGGCTCGGCATGGCCCAGAAGGACGTGTCGAACAACCTGCTGGTGGCGCTGTCGTCCTCCTCGCTGGTGGCGCCCAACTACTTCCTGAACCCCGTCAACAACGTGAACTACTTCGTCGCCGTGCGGCTGCCGGTGGCGAGCGTGAAGAACGTCTACGACCTGATGGATCTGGCGATCAGCCAGCCGCAGGTGTTGCCCATCCTGCCCACCGACGCGCAACTGGCGAGCCTGCCGAACGCGCCGGTGAGCCGGCTGTCCGACGTCGCCAGCGTGCGGCCGCGCAGCAGCCTGGAATCGGTCAGCCACTATGCGGTTCAGCGTATCGTGGACGTCGCCGGCAACGTCGACGGGCGCGACCTCGGCGCGGTCACCAAGGACATCCAGACGGCGATCGCCGAGATCAGCAGGGGCCTGCCGGTGACCACCCATATCGACATCCGCGGCCAGCCCCAGGTGATGCAGACCTCGTTCGCCAACCTCGGCCAGGGGCTGATCATCGCGGTGGTGCTGGTCTATGCGCTGCTGGTGGTGCTGTTCCAGTCGTGGATCGACCCGTTCATCATCATGATGGCGGTGCCCGGGGCGCTGATCGGCATCATCTGGATGCTGGCGCTGACCGGCACCACCATCAACGTCGAAAGCCTGATGGGCACCATCATGACCGTCGGCATCTCGGTGTCGAATTCCATCCTGGTGGTGAGCTTCGCCAACGACGTACGGGCAAGGAGCGAGGTGTCGCCGATGGAGGCGGTGCTGCTGGCGGGCAGGACGCGGTTGCGTCCGGTGCTGATGACCGCGCTGGCGATGATCATGGGCATGGTGCCGATGGCGCTGGGCCTCGGCGAGGCGGGCGAGCAGAATGCCCCGCTCGGCCGCGCGGTGATCGGCGGGCTGATCGCGGCCACCGTCGCCACGCTGGTCATCGTGCCGGTGTTCTATACACTGTTGCGGCGCAAACCGCCGCGGCTGCACGATCTTGACCGCGCCTTCGCCGCGGAGGCAGCGCAAGGCGGACCAACCACGGAGGGGCCTCACTGATGGAAACCGTCCCGGTTCGGCATCGCGGCGGGACTTTCGTCCTCTATGGGTTCGGCGTCGTGCTGGTGCTGGCGGCCGGAGCGGCGGCGCTGTGGCTCGGCCACGGGCGCACCGTCGAGGTGGCGCATGCCCGCATCGCGTTGCAGCAGGAGGCCGACCTCGGCCCGCGCGTCGAGCTGGCGACCGTGACGGCCGGGCCGAGCAGCCGGGACATCACCCTGCTCGGCGACACCCGGCCCTACCTCACCACCACGATCTTCGCCAAGATCGCCGGCTATGTCCACGCGGTGAATGTCGACAAGGGCGATGCGGTGCACGCCGGCCAGGTGCTGGTGGAGATCGACTCGGTGGAGACCGACAGCCAGTACGCCTCCGCGCTCGCCGATATGAACAACAAGCAGAAGCTGGCGGCGCGGGCACGCAGCCTGCTGGCCACTGGCAACATGTCGGTGCAAGCGGCCGACCAGGCCGAGACCGACCTGCGGGTGGTGCAGCAGACGGTGAGCAATCTGGCGGCCATGCGTTCCTATGAGACCCTGCGCGCGCCGTTCGACGGCATCATCACCGCCCGCTTCGCCGACCCCGGCGCGCTGTTGCAGGGCGCCACCACCAACCAGGCGAGTTCGCTGCCGGTGCTGGCGGTGTCCGACGTCAGCAAGTTGCGCGTCGGCGCCTATGTCGAGCAGCGCGACGTCGCCGCGGTGCATATCGGCGATGTCGCCGAAGTGGCGGATGCGTCCAACCCGGACCGGCACGTCACCGCGCGGCTGACCCGCACCGCCGGCACGCTCGATCCGCGCACGCGCACGCTGTATGTCGAGATCGAGGTCGACAACCGCGACGGTTTCCTGCTGCCCGGCAGTTTCGCCTATGTGACGTTGAAGGTGCCGCTGACCAGCCGGCCGCGGATTCCGGTGGCGGCGCTGCTGCAACGCGGCGGCGTGACCGCGGTGGCGCTGGCCGGCGACGACGGGATCGTGCATCTCCGGCCGGTGAAGGTGGCCGCGACCGACGGCATGATGGTCGATGTCGCCGAGGGCGTGAGTCCGGGCGATAGGGTCGCGGTGAACGTTCCCAACGAAGTGACCGAGGGCACGCACATCCGCCTGGCCGGGAAGTAATATCCCGCCCCCTCCCCCGGGGCGTGCCCTTCCTGGCGGCGAGACGGTGGCACCCGTGCGCGGGCCGCTCTATGCTTCGTCTCCTCCAGGGGGAGCCGACGATGCCGAGCGTGACATTGCACGTGAACGGCCGCGACCACGAAGTGGCGCTGACCGACGAGGACATGCCCCTTCTCTATGTGCTGCGCGGCGAGCTGGCGCTGACCGCCACCAAATTCGGCTGCGGCCTGGGCCAGTGCGGCGCCTGCACGGTGCTGGTGGACGGCAAGGCCGTGCGCTCCTGCCAGACCGCGGCCTCGTCTGTGGCCGGGCGGGAGATCGTCACCATCTAGGGCCTGGGCACGCCCGAGGCCCCGCATCCCGTGCAGGCCGCCTTCATCGCCGAGCAGGCCGCCCAGTGCGGCTATTGCAGC
>JARLGS010000282.1 GCA_031292695.1 Mycobacterium sp.
GTGAAGGGGTTGTCCGAAGCGCTGGCCGATCGCTCGTCCCGGATCCGCGACCTGGACCTGGCCAAGGGGGAAGAGGGGCCCGAACCACAGGATTTCGCCGCGGTCACCGCGCTGGCCGTGGATACCCGCGCACCGGACGTGGGCTGGGATTCCCAAGCGAAGACCGCGGTGTCGTCACGGTCTCTGAATGTCGCGATGGCCCCGGATGTGGCGCGCAGCGTCACCATCTGGGCGGCCAACCCCGCCAACGGCGACACCGTCTCACAGTGGACGAAGCTGGCTCTGGAATCCGCCCGGGCGCGACGCAGCGCCGAGGGTGCCAAGGCGCGATCCCGCGCGGCGTCGAAAGCCAAAGGGCTGGGCACGAACCTGTCGCTGCCACCGAAGCTGCTGCCCAGCCGGGAGACCGGCCGCGGATCGGGTGCGGAATTGTTCCTCTGTGAGGGCGATTCGGCGCTGGGGACCATCAAAGCCGCGCGCGACGCCACCTTCCAGGCGGCATTCCCGCTGAAAGGCAAGCCGCCCAACGTGTACGGGTTCACGGTGAGCAAGGCGCGGGTCAAAGACGAATTCGATTCGATCGAACGCATCCTGGGCTGCGGAATCCGCGACAACTGCGACCCGGAGCAGTGCCGCTACGACCGGATCCTGTTCGCCTCCGACGCCGACCCTGACGGTGGCAACATCAACTCGAGCCTGATCTCTATGTTCCTGGACTTCTACCGCCCGCTCGTCGCGGCCGGCATGGTCTATGTGACGCTGCCACCACTGTTCGTGGTCAAGGACGGTACGCAGCGCATCTACTGCCAGGACGAGTCCGAGCGCGACACCGCTGTCGCCGAGTTGAAAGGCACCTCCAAGCGCAGAGTTGAGGTGCAGCGCAACAAGGGCCTCGGCGAGATGGACGCCGACGACTTCTGGAACACCGTGCTGGATCCGCAGCGCCGCACCGTGATTCGGGTGCACCTCGATGACGGTGAGAAGAAGCTGCACCACACCCTGTTCGGCGGGCCACCCGAGGGCCGGCGCACGTGGATGGCCGATGTGGCCGCCCTCGTCGACACCTCCGCCCTGGATCTCGATTAGGAGCACGACGTGACCGCCATCATCGAACAGAACCCAGATCTGGTTCTCGACCAGAGCGCCGACGACTACTGGAACCACTACCAGCTCACCTTCGCGCTCTACAGCGTGAGCGACCGCGCCATCCCGTCGGCGTTCGACGGACTCAAGCCAGGCCAGCGCCGGCTGCTCTACCAAATGCACGACTCGAAACTGCTGCCCGGAAACAAGCCGCAGAAGTCCTCCAAGGTCTGCTCGGCCGTCACCGGCAACCTGCACCCGCATGGTGGCGCATCGATGTACGGGGCCGCGGCGCTGCTGGCCGCCGAGTTCCAGCGCGTGAAAGTCATTGACGGACAAGGTGCTTTCCCGCGCATCCAAGGCGACATTCCCGCCGCCGACCGCTACACCGAGATGCGGCTGTCGGCACCCGGCGCGGCGCTGACCGCCGAACTCGACGACCACGCGGTACCGATGGTGCCCACGTTCGACGGCGAGTGGACCGAGCCGACCATGCTGCCGGCCCAGTGGCCGGTGCTGCTCTGCAACGGCGCTGTCGGCATCGCCGAAGGCTGGGCCACCAAGGTGCCTGCCCACAATCCGCGTGAGGTCATGGCCGCCTGCCGGGCGCTGCTGAAAACGCCGAACATGACCGACGACAGGTTGGCCAAACTCATCCCAGGCCCCGACTGGGGCTGTGGGGCCACCGTGGTTGGCACGGGCGGACTGCGCGAGTACCTCACCACCGGTAGGGGTGCGCTCACGGTGCGCGGCACGTTGTCGGTCGACGGAAAGAACGTCGTCATCACCGAACTGCCGCCGGGTGTCGCGAGTAACACTGTGCAGGACCGGATCCGGGCGTTGGTCGAGTCCGGCGAACTGTCCGGCGTAGCCGACATGTCCGATCTGACCGACCGCCGTAACGGGCTGCGGATCGTCGTCACCGCCAAACGCGGGCACAGTGCGGAGACCATCCGCGACCAACTGCTCGCGTCGACGCCGCTGGAGTCGACGTTCGCCGCCAGCCTGGTCGCACTCGACGAGGATCGGGTGCCGCGTTGGTGGACGGTGCGTGAGCTGATCAGCGCGTTCCTGCATCTGCGCGATTCCGTCGTGCTGCACCGGAGCCAGTATCGGCTGGAGAAGGTCACCGCGCGCCGCCACCTGGTGACGGGCCTGATGAAGATCCACCTGGACATTGATACCGCCGTCGCGGTCATCCGCGGTTCCGACACCGTCGACGAGGCCCGGCAGGGGTTGCAGGAACGGTTCAACATCGACGAGGAGCAGGCCAATTACGTTCTGGCACTGCAGCTTCGGCGGCTGACCAAGCTCGACGTCATCGAGCTGCAGGCCGAAGCAGACAAGCTGGACGCCGAATTCGCCGCACTGACCGAGCTGGTATCGAATCCCGATGCGCGACGGGCGGTGATCGACAAGGAACTGGTGGAGACCTCGAAACTCTTCAAAGGCCCTGAGTTCGACCGTCGCACGGCGCTGGATTTCGACGCGACCCCGACTGCATCGAGCTCTGATGAGGACGGCGCCCGCGAACGAAAGGTCAACGCCTCCTGGCGTCTTGACGACCGAGGCGTGTTCTCCGACAGCCACGGCGACCTGCTCACCGCAGGTCTGGGATGGGCGGTGTGGACCGACGGACGGGTCAAGTTCACCACCGGAAACGGCCTGCCGTTCAAGACCCGCGACATCCCGGTGGCACCGGACATCACCGGGCTCCTGCGTTCCGGTGTGTTGCCCGCCGGCTACCACCTGGCACTGGTGACACGACGCGGAAAGATTCTGCGTATCGACCCCGCCGCGGTGAACCCGCAGGGTGCCGCAGGCAATGGCGTGGCCGGGGTGAAGCTGGCGGCCGACGGCGACGAAGTCGTCGCCGCGTTGCCGGTGACCTGCGAGAACGGTGAGGCCATCCTGTCGATCTCCGAAAAGGGTTGGAAAGTAACCGAAGTCGCCGACATCCCGGTCAAGGGCCGCGGTGGCGCCGGTGTCGGCTTCCACCCGTTCGTGGGCGGCGAAGACGCACTGTTGTCGGCCTCGATCTCCCCCACCGGGTTCGTCCGGGGCCAGCGGGCGGTGCGGGCTGAGAAGCGCGCCAAGGCTTCTGCGAAGGGGTCCGGTACGGACATATCGCCCGCAGGTGGGTGAGCTAGAGCGTGTTTGCCGTATCGGGATGGTGTTTGACGCGCTGCTATTGCGGGGAGCTCGGCGGCTCGGCTTCAGTCGTTGAATGATGCTCAGCGGAGGTTGATTTCGGGGTTGCGGGCCGCCCCGATCAGGCCCCTTCCCGTGGCGCTGAGTCAGCGCCGTTTACCGCGCCTCCTGCATGATCCGACTGGCCGCGCCGCCGGAATCCGTCTAGTTCGTGGACTGTGGTGGTGGTTGGAAGGGTTGGTACCACCACCATTGCGCTCGTTCGCCGGTGGGTCCGGGGCACGGCGGGACATCGGGTGGTGGTGTGGTTGGTGGGCGGGCCAGTGATCGGCTGGTGAGTTGTTGTCCGGTGGCGTCGGTGACGATGAGCCGGTGGGCGGGTCCGGTGATGGTGATGCCGCCGCGATGATGCAGGCGGTGATGGTACGGGCAGAGCAGTACCAGGTTGTCGAGGTCGGTGGGTCCGCCGTCTTCCCAGTGCTGGATGTGGTGGGCGTGCAGGCCGCGGGTGGCTCCGCAGCCGGGGACTACACAGCTCTGGTCGCGGTGTTCCAGGGCGCGGCGCAGTCGGCGGCTGATCTGCCGGGTGGTGCGTCCGGCGCCGATCGGTTGGCCGTGCCGCTCGAGCCAGACTTCGCAGGTGGCGTCGCACAGTAGGAGTTGGCGTTCGTCGTCGGTCAGCAATGAACCCAGGTGCAATGCGGCCCTGTCATTTTCGATGTCCAGGTGCACCACGACGGTGGTGTGCTGGCCGTGTGGGCGCCGGGCGACGTCGGTGTCCCAGCCCGCTTCGATCAGGCTCATGAATGCATCGACGGTGTCCGGGAACGGCGGCGCCTGCTCCGGCGCCTGCTCGGGCGCCTGCTCGGATGTGTGTTCTGCGGTGTCGTGGTCGCGTTTCCAGTCCGCGATCAATCCATCCTGATGCGACGCCACCGCGGCATCGAACTTCGCGGCCTCCACCCGGGGTAACCGGATCCGCCATGTCGTGTACCGATCGCTGGCGGTCTTGGTGATAAAGCGCTCCGGCTCAGGCCGCGGATCAGGGTCAGGGCGCGGTTCAAGCTTGGTGGCTGTGCGCAACTGGTTGACGGTGGCCACGGCCGCCAACTCTGCGTAATGCGCATCGGAGCCGTCTGCCGCCCGGTCGGCGATCACCCCGACCTGATCCAACGACAGCCGGCCTTCTCGCATCCCTTCGCCGCAAGCCGGGAACTCTGCCAGTCGATGCGCGACCGCCACCATCACCGCTGCATTGTGTGGTGTCACCCCGGTTTTCCAGGCCACCAGCGCCGGCAGCGA
>JARLGS010000283.1 GCA_031292695.1 Mycobacterium sp.
GCAGGTTTAGCGGGCGGGGTAATCCCGCTCGGTGTAGCCGGTGTAGATCTGCCGCGGGCGGCCGATCTTGGTGCTCGGGTCGGCGCTCATCTCGCGCCAGTGCGCGATCCAGCCCGGGAGCCGGCCCAGCGCGAACAGCACGGTGAACATCCGGGTCGGGAAGCCCATGGCCCGGTAGATGACGCCGGTGTAGTAGTCCACGTTCGGGTACAGCTTGCGCTCGACGAAGAAGTCGTCGGTGAGGGCGATCTCCTCCAGCGACTTTGCGATATCCAGCAGTTCGTCGTCGCCGCCGAGCTTGCCGAGGATCTTGTCGGCCTGTTCCTTGACGATGCGCGCCCGCGGGTCGTAGTTCTTGTAGACGCGGAGGCCGAAGCCCATGAGCTTCACGCCGTCCTCGCGGTTCTTCACCTTCTTGACGAAGTCGCGGACGTCGCCGTGCTCGCTGCGGATCTTCTCCAGCATCTCCAGCACAGCCTGGTTGGCGCCGCCGTGCAGCGGGCCCCACAGCGCGTTGATGCCGCCGGAGATCGAGGTGAACAAGTTGGCCTGCGACGAGCCGACCAGGCGCACCGTCGACGTCGAGCAGTTCTGCTCGTGGTCGGCGTGCAGGATGAACAGCATGTCCAGGGCCCGGACGAGTTCCGGATCCACCTCATATGGCTCGGCCGGCAGGCCGAACGTCATGCGCAGGAAGTTCTCGACCAGGTTCAGCGAGTTGTCCGGGTACAGGAACGGCTGACCGACCGACTTCTTGTAGGCGTACGCCGCGATGGTGGGCAGCTTGGCCAGCAGCCGGATGGTCGACAACTCGACCTGCTCCGGGTCCTTCGGGTCCAGCGAGTCCTGGTAGTAGGCGCTCAGCGCGTTGGCCGCGCTGGACAGCACCGGCATCGGGTGCGCGTTGCGCGGGAAGCCGTCGAAGAACCGCTTGAGGTCCTCGTGCAGCAGGGTGTGCCGCTGAATCTTGTTGGTGAACGCCTCCAGCTCGGCGGCCGTCGGCAGCTCCCCGTAGATCAGCAGGTAGCTCACCTCGATGAAGTTCGACTTCTCGGCGAGTTGCTCAATGGGGTAGCCCCGGTAGCGCAGGATGCCGGCGTCGCCATCGATGTAGGTGATGGCCGACTTGGTGGCGGAGGTGTTGACGAAACCACCGTCGAACGTGGTGTAGCCGGTCTTGGCCAGCAACGAGCCGAGCTCGAAGCCGTCAGCGCCCTCGGTGGCGTGCACGATCTTCAGATCGAGCTCGCCCCCGGGATACCGGAGGTTGGCCACGTCGTCAGAGCTGGAGCTGTCGGCCACTTGAAACCCCTTTTTGCGGTGTCGACAAGAGAAACGTCCGGGTGTAGACGGTAGTCGCTCACGCTGCGACGCGCTTGCGGGGGTCGCGGTATGGGTCCCCGACCCGCTGGCGGCCGTCAGCGACGCACCACCTGATACCGGACGAACGCCGGGACCAGGAAAACCGAAACCACGACGCCGACCACCACCAGGACGCCACCGCCGGTCGCCGCCACGGTGGTGCCCACCATCGCGGCCGCCGCACCATGTACCGCGTCGGCCACCCGTGGCCCGCCGGCGACCACCACCGTGAACACCCCCTGCAACCGCCCCCGCAGGTCGTCGGAGGCCACCTCCTGCAGAATCGTGCTCCGGAACGCCGACGAAACAATGTCGGCGGCACCGCCAATTGCCAAGAACACCAACGCAATCCAGAAGAAGCCGCCGAGGCGGCCGGTACCCTGCCCGGCCGCCAGCCCGAAGCCGGCCATCGCCACCCCCCACACCACGATCGCCAGCACGACCGCCAGGCCCTGGCGCCGCACCCGCGGCAGCCACCCCGAGAACACCCCGCCGGCGACGGCGCCCACGGACATGGCCGCCGACAGCAGCGCCATCACCGTGCCACCCGCCACCGGCCCGCCGAAGTTCTCGTGCGCCATCTGCGGGAACAGCGCCCTCGGCATGCCGAAGATCATCGCGATCAGGTCGACCGCAAATGACATCAACACCACCCGGTTCCCCGACAGGTGGCGGAAGCCGTCGAGAACCGCGGCGAAGCCCCACCGCGAGCTGTCGGTTGCCCCACCGTTCGGAGGCATGGGCGCGAGCCGGAAGGTGGCCCAGATGGGTACCAACGTGGTGACGGCGTCGATGAAGTAGAGCGTCGACAGATCCACCCACTGCAACAGGATGCCGGCCAGCAGCGGACCGACGATCGCACCGGCCTGGGTCACCGTCATGCTCAAGGAATTGGCTGCCGGCAACTGTTCGGCCGGGAGCATCCGCGGAATGGCGGCCGACCGGGTCGGCGAATTGACGGCGAAGAACGCCTGCTGCACCGACAACAGGCACAGCACCAGCCAGACGTTGTTGCAGGCCGCGGCGGCCTGCAACCAGAGCAGCACCGATGCCAGCCCCAGCCCACACGAGGTGATGATCAGCAGCCGCCGGCGATCCATCGCATCGGCCCAGGCCCCACCCCACAGGCCGAACACGATCAACGGCACCACGCTGAACACACCCGCCAGCCCGACGTACGCCGAGTTCTGGGTCAGCGCGTAGAGCTGCACCGGCACCGCGAAGACCGTCAGGTTGGCCCCGATCACCGTGACGATGCTGGTCGCCCACAGCCGACGAAAATCCGGACTGCGCAGCGGTGCGGTGTCCGCGATCAGAGCTCTCAGGGCTGCAGCCGCTCGACGAGCCCGTCGGTGACCCGAATCCGGTTGTGCACCCGGTTCTCCCGGCCCTGCCAGAACTCGATCACCTCAGGGGCAACCACATAGCCACCCCAGTTCGGCGGCACCGGAACCTCGTCCAGGTCAGCGAATCGCTCTGTCACGTCACGCAACTGTTCCAGCAGCGCCACGCGGGAGGCAATCGATTTTGACTGATGCGACGCCCACGCGCCCAGCTGCGAGCCCCGCGGCCGCGTCGACCAGTACGCGACAGTGGCCTGCGCATCGACTTTGGTCACCGCACCGCGTACGTGGATCTGACGGCCCAGTTGGTACCAGGGGAAGGTGATCGAGGCATAAGGCACGGCGGCCAGCTGGTCGCCTTTGTCGGAGTCGTAGTTGGTGTAGAAGGCGACGCCGGTCTCGTCGACCGCCTTGCACAACACCGACCGCGTCACCGGCCGGCCCTGCGCATCGACGGTGCCCAGCACCATTGCGTTGGGCTCGGGCACCCCGGCCCGCACGGCCTCGCCCAGCCACTCCTGGAACAACGCCAACCAGCCGCCGTCGAGCCGGTCGACATCCAAGTCGGCGCTGCCGTCCTTCTCGATCGAGCCGTACTCGGCCCGCATCCGGGCCAGTTGATCACCGGCCGGATCTTCGTGGTCAGATGCCATGGTGGGTGACGCTACGCCGCTGCAGATCGGGCGCCGGCCGCCCGTCGGCTGCGCTGGTTACCGGCCGGTAGCTCAGCGCCGGTCGGTTAGTGGAACAATTTCGGCATGACCGAGGTAATGCCACAAGTGCCGGAGAATTTCGTCGCCGGGCTGGAAGGCGTCGTGGCCTTCACCACCGAGATCGCCGAGCCCGACAAGGACGGCGGCGCGCTGCGCTACCGCGGTGTCGATATCGAGGACCTGGTGTCACACCGGGTCACTTTCGGTGACGTCTGGGCGCTGCTGGTCGACGGCGCCTTCGGCCGGGGCCTGCCGCCTGCCGAGCCGTTCCCGTTGCACGTGCACTCTGGCGACGTCCGCGTCGATGTCCAGGCCGCCCTGCCCACGCTGGCCCCGATGTGGGGGTTCCAGCCGCTGCTCGACATCGACGACGACACCGCACGCAACCAACTCGCCCTGACCTCGGTGACCGCGCTGTCGTTTGTCGCGCAGTCGGCCCGCGGTATCTACCGGCCTGCGGTGCCACAGCACATCGTTGACGAATGCCCAACGGTCACAGCACGTTTCATGACCCGTTGGCAAGGTGAGCCGGACCCGCGGCACATCGAGGCCATCGACGCGTACTGGGTCAGCGCCGCCGAACACGGGATGAATGCGTCCACCTTCACCGCCCGCGTGATCGCGTCCACCGGGGCCGACGTGCCCGCGGCCCTGTCCGGCGCCATCGGCGCGATGAGCGGACCGCTGCACGGCGGCGCCCCGGCCCGCGTGCTGCCGATGATCGAGGAGACCGAACGCACCGGCGATGCCCGGGCCGTGGTCAAGGGCATCCTGGACCGCAAAGACAAGCTGATGGGCTTCGGCCACCGGGTATACCGCGCCGAGGACCCGAGGGCCCGGGTGCTGCGGGCAACCGCCAAGCGGCTAGCCGCGCCCCGTTACGAGGCGGCGGCCGCACTGGAGCAGGCCGCACTGGCCGAACTGCGCGAGCGCCGGCCCGACCGCGCCATCGAGACCAACGTCGAATTCTGGGCCGCGGTGATCCTGGATTTCGCCCAGGTACCCAGCGCGATGATGCCGGCCATGTTCACCTGCGGACGCACCGCGGGCTGGTGTGCGCACATCCTGGAGCAGAAGCGGTTGGGCAAGCTGGTGCGACCGGCCGCCATCTACGTCGGCCCGCAACCGCGCAGCGCCCAGTCCGTGGTGGGCTGGGACAGCATCGCGCATCAATAGCTGAACGGCCGGTTGGCGGTCCGGCCGAACGGTCGGACCGCTGCTATCGGGACGCAGGCATTTGCTGGATTCTTGGGCGTCGATTCGGGCTCAATTTCTTGTCACCGATGAGAAGTACGGTGGCGGACGGTCATACCCAGTGACCCGATTCCGCGCAATTCCGCTCAGAGGAGACCACCATGACCGAATCCCAGACCTTCCTGGCCCCGCACCTCGTCGTCGGCGACGGCGCCGCCGCAATTGACTTCTACGTCAAGGCTTTTGGCGCCACCGAGCTCGGCCGGGTGCCCGGGCCAGACGGCAAGCTGATGCACGCCGCGCTCACCATCAGTGGCGCAAACGTGTACCTCAACGATGACTTCCCGGAGATGTGTGGCGGCAAGTCGCAGACCCCGAAGGCCTTCGGCGGCACGCCGGTGACCATCCATCTGCAGGTCGCCGACGTCGACGGGGCGTTCCAGCGCGCCATCGATGCCGGCGCCACCGAGCTGATGGCTCCGGCCGACATGTTCTGGGGCGACCGCTACGGCCAGGTCGAGGACCCGTTCGGGCACCACTGGTCGCTGGCCCAGACGGTGCGCGAGGTGAGCCCCGAAGAGATCGCCACTGCCATGGCGCAGCAGGGGTAGTTATTCGCGATTTCAGCGCGCTCCGCTTCGCTGAGCAGCACGGAGCGCGCCGAAATATCCGAAGCTAGCCGAGGGCTCCGAGCAGGCGCTGACGCAGCGAGGGTTTCGATGTGTTGGCGGCCGCGGTCAGCATGTCGGACACATCGATGAACTTGTCCCGCGGCCGGTCGGCGCCGCCGCGCGCGATCTCGGCGGCGTCGATGGCCCGCCAACCGTTCATGTCCACCACGTCGGGCCGGCGGGTACGGATCAAGCCTTGCAGCGCACCGGGTTTCGCCACCGGCTCGCCGAGGCGACTGGCGTTGTAGTCGTCCACCAGCCGGTCCACGGTGTGCGCGGCACACGTCTTGTTGGTGCCGATGAAGCCGGTCGGACCACGCTTGATCCAGCCCGCCACATAGCTGCCCCGCGCCGGCTTCCCCGTCACCGGATCGACGACCCGGCCCTGGTCGTTGGGCACCACACCGGCCGCATCATCAAAGGGCAGGTCGCGAATTGCCTTGCCGTGGTAGCCGATTGACGTCAGCACCAGGCCGGCGTCGAGCTGGCGGACCTCGTCGGTGCCGGTGACCGTGAACTCGATGCCCGTGACTTTGTCCGAGCCCAGCACCCGGGCCGGGGTCAGCTGGTACGCCAGCCGGATCCGCGGCCGGCTCGCCGGTGCTGAGCTGTCGGCCAGCTTGGTCAGGATCTCGAGCTTGTTGCGCGTCAACAGATCCGACGCAGTTTCCAGATCCCGCTTGACCAGCTCGTGGTCGCCGGCGTCGAGCACCACATCGCAGGTGGCCGTCAGGCCGATCAGCTCGGGCAGGGTGAACGCCGAGTGGATCGGACCACGGCGGGCCACGATCACCACTTCGTGCACCTTCGAGTCCCGAAGCGCAGCCAGGGCATGGTCGGAGATGTCGGTGCGGGCCAGCAGATCCGGGTCGGTGGTCAGGATCCGGGCCACGTCGAACGCGACGTTGCCGTTACCGATGATCACCGCCCGCTCGTGGCTCAGATCGACTGGCAGATGCGAGAACTCGGGGTGCCCGTTGTACCAGGCGACCACCTCGGTGGCCGTTCCGGTGCCGGGCAGATCCATGCCGTCGATCTCGAGGCGCTTGTCGTTCGGCGCGCCCACCGCGTAGAGCACCGCGTGGTGGTGTTCCAGCAACTCGGCATGCGTGATGTCCCGCCCCACCTCGACGTTGAGGTAGAAGTCGAGGCCACGATGCTGGGTGATCTGGTCGAACAACCGCGTCACACCCTTGGTGCTCTGGTGGTCGGGCGCGACCCCGGCCCGCACCAGGCCATACGGCGTCGGCAGCTTCTCGAAGACGTTGACCCGGACTCCGCGCTGGGTCAGCAGCTCGTCGGCGGCGTACATCGCCGCCGGCCCGGAGCCGACGATCGCCACCCGCAGCGGACCGTGCGGACGCCGGTCCACCGCCGGTGCGTCGGGTACCGGCGCCAGCTTGGACGTCGGCGGCAGCTTGCCCTCGTACTTCGGGTAGAACGATGCGTTCAGTTCGATGAACGGCAGTTGCGCTTCGGTCAGCTTGGTGTCCGGCTGGATCGCGCCGACCGGGCAGGCCGTGATGCAGGCACCACAGTCCACGCAGGCGGCGGGATCAATGAACAACATTTCGGCGGTAGCGAAGCCCGGCTCGTCCGGGGACGGGTGAATGCAGTTCACCGGGCATGCGAAGACGCATGATCCATCGCTACAGCACGACTGGGTAATGACGTGCGGCATTGGCTACTTACTGTTCAGGCGGCGACCACAACGTGCTGACGCTGCGGCTCGCTACGGTACCGGCTCGGCGGGCCGTCGATCTTGCAAATCTTCCACATCATCTTGGCCAGCGGGTTCATCAGACCGGTGTCGTAGGACAGCATCCGGACGTCGGAGAACATGTTGCGCAGGAACATGCGGGACTCCGGAGCGTCGAAGAACAACTCGCTGCGGACGGCCTTCGGAATGTCGAACTTCTTCCAGAAGGCGCGCGGCGGCACCACGATCGCCGAGCACAGGATGCGCATGGTGACCGGCACGAACAGCGACAGCCAGAACCTCTTCCAACGGCTCAACTCGGGGACGCGCTTGTGCAGGTACTCGTGAGCGAAGGAGATGTGCCGGGCCTCCTCGGCCACGTGGATGGCCATGACCCGCTCCATGATCGGGTGCAGTTCGGCGCCCTCACGCAGGATGTTCTTCTGCGTGTGGTCGATGGGCTCCTCGCCGGCCAGCACACCGAAGAAGAACGGGATCGGCGCCGGACCGGCGGCCAGCGGGATCAGCGGCTGCAGCCATTTGAGCAGGCGCGGCATGCCGGGGACGTCAACCCCCATGTGGTTGACCATCTCCTGGAACATCAAGGTGTGGTTGCCCTCTTCGATGGCCTCGTGCGTGCAGTAACGAAACTCCGGCGACCCGTTCGGGACCCAGAACGCGTACTCCATCAGGCCGCGGATCAGGATGTTCTCGAAGTGCAGGCCCACCTTGGCGACGTTGGCCTGGCGCCACATGCCGATCTCGATCTGGCGCTCCCGCGACTGGGCCTGGTACCACGGGTGGCCGCCGAGCGGGTCGGTGTCCGGGAGGATCCAGCGCGGATCGTTCGGCACCACGGCGAACTCCGGGGAATCCCAGGCGATGTCCGTGTACGGGTTGAAGTTGCGCCGCACCGACCCCTCGGACAGGGTGGCGAGCTTCTCGACGTACACCGTGTCGTCCAGCACGTCCATGTTCCGGCGCCAGCGGCGGATCATGCGAGTACGAGCCATTTTGAGCCTCCCAGGGCTTCTCAATCGAGCTTTACATTCGGCTGTCTTATGTCGAACGGTACCGCAGGTACCACCTAGAAACCAGAGCCCGGCGCCTCACAGCCCCACGGTCATTGTGATCTCGATCACGTGATCCCGCACATATACCCAGCAACCTGCTGGATACCCGCAGGCAACAGGCAGTCACCTGCAACTACGCTGAGGCCCATGGCTGAGCTCACCATCCCCGCCGACATCAAGCCCGCCGACGGACGCTTCGGCTGCGGACCGTCCAAAGTTCGCCCCGAGCAGCTGACCGCCCTGGCCGCCTCCGGCCACCTGTTCGGCACCTCGCACCGTCAGGCCCCGATCAAGAACCTGGTCGGCCGGGTGCGTGACGGCGTCAAGGAACTGTTCAACACCCCCGACGGCTACGAGGTCATCCTCGGCAACGGCGGCTCGACCGCCTTCTGGGACGCCGCGGCGTTCGGGCTCATCGACAAGCGGTCGCTGCACCTGACCTACGGCGAGTTCAGCAGCAAGTTCGCCTCGTGCGTGGCCAAGAACCCGTTCGTCGGCGACCCCATCGTCATCAAGGCCGACGCCGGCAGCGCCCCGGCAGTGCAATCGGACCCCGACGTCGACGTCGTGGCCTGGGCCCACAACGAGACCTCAACCGGTGTCGCCGTGCCCGTGCAGCGCCCGGCCGGTGACGCCCTGGTCGTCATCGACGCGACCTCGGCCGCCGGCGGCCTGCCGGTCAACATCGCCGACACCGACGCCTACTACTTCGCGCCGCAAAAGAACTTTGCCTCCGACGGCGGGCTGTGGCTCGCCGTGATGAGCCCGGCCGCCCTCGCCCGCATCGAGCAGATCGCGGCCGCGGACCGCTGGGTGCCCGACTTCCTCTCGCTGCCGATCGCGGTCGACAACAGCCTGAAGAACCAGACCTACAACACCCCGGCTATCGCCACCCTGATCCTGCTCGCCGAGCAACTGGATTGGCTGACCGGCAACGGCGGTCTGGACTGGGCCGTCAAGCGCACCGCCGACTCGTCGCAGCGGCTGTACTCGTGGGCCGAGTCGCGGCCGTTCACCACCCCGTTCGTCGCCGACCCGGCGCTGCGTTCGCAGGTCGTCGGCACCATCGATTTCAATGCCGACGTCGATGCGGCCGCGGTGGCAAAGGTGTTGCGCGCCAACGGCATTGTCGACACCGAGCCCTACCGGAAGCTGGGCCGCAACCAGCTGCGCGTGGCCATGTTCCCAGCCGTCGATCCCGACGACATCAGCGCGCTGACCGCGTGCGTCGACTGGGTCGTGGAAAGGCTCTGAGCGAGGCTCTCAGCGCAACCCCGAGCACCACCCGAGGCGCGCAACTCACGAAGGGTTGCGCGCCTCGGTGTGTCCGCTCGGTTACGAGTCGACAACGCAGTAGGGTGAGCCGTTAAGCCGCGTCCTAGGAGGTCACCAATGAGGGAACTCAAGGTCGTCGGACTCGACGCCGACGGCAAGCGCATCGTCTGCGAAACCGCCGACACCGCAGAGAAATTCGCGGTGCGCGTCGATGAACGCCTGAGGGCCGCGGTCCGCGGCGACCGGGCCGTCAGCAACCAGACGCAGATCGATGTCGAAGTTCCCAGCTCCCTGCGGCCCCGTGACATCCAATCCCGAATCCGTGCCGGCGCCTCGGTGGAGCAGCTTGCCGCCGCAGCCGGGGTGAGTCCGGAGCGGGTCATGCGCTTCGCCCACCCGGTACTGCTCGAGCGCTCGCGCGCCGCCGAGTTGGCCACCGCATCGCACCCAATCCTGGCCAACGGCCCCTCGGTCCTGACCCTGCTGGAGACGGTGACCGGCGCGTTGATCTCCCGTGGGCTCGATCCCGAGTCGACCAAGTGGGACGCCTGGCGCAACGAGGACAGCCGGTGGACGGTCCAGCTGGGCTGGAAGGCCGGGCGCTCGGACAACGTCGCGCACTTCCGGTTCAGCCCGGGTGCGCACGGCGGCACCACCACGGCGTTCGACGACGCGGCGACCGAACTGATCGATCCGAACTACACGCGTCCAGCGTTGCGGTCGGTGGCGCCGGTGGCGCAGTTGCACTTCGAGGAGTCTGTTGCCGAGATTCCGGTGCCCACCTTCGCACCGACACCGGCCCGCATTCCCGCGCCTGAACGTGCACCGGCTCCGGTGGTCGCCAGGACGCCGGCACCGCAGCCCATCCCGGTCGCGCCGGCCGCACCCGTCTTACCGGTCGCACCCGCGGCCCCTGAGCCAGTTGCTGCGCCGGCCCCGGCACCCGCCGCTGTCGCCCCCGCGGCGCCGGAGCCCGAGC
>JARLGS010000284.1 GCA_031292695.1 Mycobacterium sp.
CGCGGCCTGCTGTTCTACCGGCTAATTCAACAAGCCCTGGCCACCGACCCGCACCCACTACGCGACCTGATCGACGGCCCGACGCCCGAAACACCCGAAAAGTCCGATTACTGACTGCACTCAAGCAGAGGGGCAGTACGTATGTTGCACGCCCATCATCGAATCCGCGAAATAGCTTGTGCCACCTAAGCTTTCGTAGTGGTCCCGGCTGGGATCAAACCAGCGACCTTCCGCGTGTGAAATGGACTTTTGGCTTACACCATCGCGTTTCTGCTGGCCAGGGTCGCCTCAAGTGGCCGAACTGGTCCATCGCGAGTAGGTGGGCCGACGGTTTGGCCCTATTTTGGCCCTACAGATTCCCCCTGCGGTCGCGGAAACGTATGCGCGCTTGTTTGGTGTGCTGACCGCAGCTTCGCGGGCTTACCGACACCTCAAGCCAGTTCGCGGTGAACCCGTTTAATCCGTAGAGCGCCCGTCGCTACTCGGCGCCGCGGACGGAATCGAGGCGCTGGTTCACCCGAGCCAACGCCTCGTCGATGACCTCCAACTTTTCGCCACGCCGTTCGTTGGCTGGTTGGGCGGCGCCGCGAGAACCTTCGGCCTCCACCCGGGCCGCACCCTGCCGCCGCAACAGGCTGAAGTTCTTTTCGCGCGCAATCCTGAGCCGGCTCTGTAGATCCTTCAGCTGCTTCTCGTCCATGCGCTCCAGAGCGTCGGGATGACTCTCGCCGATCAACGAGTTTTCCTGCTGGGTCAGGTTCACATGGTGGTTGCTCACCGTAGATTCATAGCCTGCGCCGGCCATACCGGCAGCGAATCGCCAGACGGCACGCCGAACCGTCATGCCGAGGCCATCTCAAGTTCACATCGCCAGCGACGGCTTGAGGATCAAGACAACGGATTCCCAAACCGGCGAGCTGTGGGTGGTCCCGGCTGGGATCGAACCAGGATCGATCGTGCCAACCCGCGGGTGATCCGTATGGCCGGCCCACCGTGGCGGAGCGGATCGTGGCCAGCACGCCGATGACCGGTCAAACATATTCACACCCCGATGCTCCATGCGCGACCAGCGTTTTACCTGGTCAAGGATGACGTTTGTTCGTGTCTACGCACAACCTCACTTTCCATGCGCGTAGAGGACTAGGCGCTGATCCGGTGAAGCGATGCGCCGCGTTCGGCCGAGATACAGCGGGCGACTTGAGTGCTCGTCGAATACGGCCAGATAGTGGTAGGCGTGGCTGGCCATCCGGATTACGTCGCGCATCGGAAGCACGGTCCCGCCGC
This sequence comes from Mycobacterium sp., assembly GCA_031292695.1. Lineage (GTDB taxonomy): Bacteria > Actinomycetota > Actinomycetes > Mycobacteriales > Mycobacteriaceae > Mycobacterium. The sequence continues at coordinate 1,285 of JARLGS010000284.1, forward strand.
CCGTCACCGCTCGACCCGTCGCCGAGGTCAGCTCCTGCAGCGTGGTCGAGACAATGACGGTAACCGGTAATCCGTTGTGCTGGCCGAGCTTCGGATTGCCCAGCTGCCCGCGGACCAGGGCGTTGAGCGCGTCGTGTTGGCGCTGGGCATGGCTGCGAGTGTCCCTGCCTGCGAATTCCTCGGCGGGTTCGCCGTTGATGCAAGGGACTTCGTCGTCCGGGTTGCACATGCCGGGAGCCGCGAACCGCGCGAGCCACGCGTCAAGATTGGCCCGCAGTTCCGGGGATGCCACCAGCTTCCCGATGCTCATCCCGTCGGCACGCCGGCCAGACCAGGTGAAGCCGCGCTGACGCGCACGGTCGGCGTCGGAGAATTTGCCGTCGGGATTTACGCTGAGCGCAAACCGGTGCGCGGCTTTCTCCAGCTGATCGGGCCGTAGTTTCGTCGCTTCCTGGGCCAGAAATCGCTCGGCTTTAGCCACTGTGTCGACCGGTATGTCCTCCGGAAGGTCGCGGACGAACGTCTGAATTACCCGCAGGTGCTGACCGTCGAGCAGGCCGTCGCGCCACAGTTGGGCGGTGGCCGGTAATTCCGCTGGCAACTCCTCGCCGGTAAGGGTCAATCGCTTGGAAAGCTGTTTGACGTCTCGAAGCCGGCGGCACGCCTCGGCGCAGCTGATCCGCAGCCAGTCGGCGACCACTTTGTGGACCGGACCGCCGACGTCGGCGCGATCCTCTTCATCCAAGCTTGCGATTACGTCGTAACTCCAGGCGAGCTGCCGCCGACGAGAGGTTTCCATCCGCTCCAATGCGCGCAGCCGGACGGCGGGGCTCAACGCCTCGAAGCTCAGTTCGCGGATTCGCGCTTCGGCCGCCTCAAATGCGTCGAACGCCGCAGCTACCTCCGGCGGAGCCTGGATCGAATGCATGTTCGAATCGTAGCGCGTTAGGGGGACAGCAGTCATGACGTATCAAGCTGCTGTGGATAGAAGCCGAACTGTGGACAGGTAGGACTCGCTATGGTTTTGCGTCATGAGGCCGTGGGACTCTAGCGCCTTCAACGAGCTACGCGGGGCGGTGTTTCGCAGTGACGGGTCCATCGTCGAGGTGGTCCGCGGTCGCCTGACCGATGACGTTCTTCAGCTGGCAGGCGACGGCCTTTTGGACGCCGTTAAACAGGGCACGCCCGAAGCGGCTGAGCTCGCCGCACAATGCGCGGCGGCGCTGAGGGAGCGCGCCTGGGAGGGGGACGAGGAGTTGGCCGACCAACTCGACGCCATCCTGAACGTGCGTGCAACGCCGATGCTTCGCCCCCTGCCAGTCGACCTAGAGCAGCTGGCGTCCCTACTGGAAGGCGACCCCGTATGGGGTGGCGGCCGGATCGACCTCAGAACCGGTGATTGCTGGCCGGAGAGCACCGACTACGAGGATGAAGATGAGGATGAGGACCGCTGGCTCCATGTCGAGTGCGTCGGCTCGCACGACGGCTACAGCGATATGGAGCTGTTCATCGCCACCGTGGAGGACCCCGCCGTCGCCGAAAGGCTTCAGATCGCGATAAGGGGAAAGGGCGCTTTTCGTCGGTTCAAAGACGTGCTCTCGCGGTGGCCCGAGGAGTTGCAGCGGTACTTCTCGTTCACCAATGAGCGCCAGCTTGGCCGTGCCCGCGCCTGGCTTGCCGCGGCAGGCTATCGGCCGACGTAGGCTTCGCGCATGCGGGTAGGCGTGTTGGGATCCAAGGGGAAGGTGGGGTCGACGATGGTCGGTGCGGTCCGGGCCGCCGACGGCCTGACCCTGTCCGCGGAAGTGGACGCCGGTGACCCGTTGAGCCTGCTGACCGACGGCGACACCGAGGTGGTCATCGACTTCACCCACCCCGACGTGGTGATGGGCAATCTCGAGTTCCTCATCGACAACGGCATTCATGCGGTGGTGGGGACCACCGGCTTCACCGCGGAGCGCCTCGAGCGGGTGCAGTCCTGGCTGACCGGCAAGGACACCTCCGTCCTGATCGCCCCGAACTTCGCCGTCGGCGCGGTGCTGTCGATGCACTTCGCCAAGCAGGCGGCGCCGTTCTTCGAGTCGGCGGAGGTGATCGAGCTGCATCACCCGCACAAGGCCGATGCCCCCTCGGGCACCGCGGCCCGCACGGCGAAGCTCATCGCCGAAGCCCGAAAAGGCATGCCCCCCAACCCCGATGCCACCACCACCGGCCTGCCCGGCGCGCGCGGGGCCGACGTCGACGGCATCCCGGTGCACTCCGTACGCCTGGCCGGGCTGGTCGCCCACCAGGAGGTGCTGTTCGGAACGGCGGGGGAGACGCTGACCATCCGCCACGACAGCCTGGACCGCACCTCCTTCGTCCCGGGCGTGGTGTTGGCGGTCCGGCGCATCAGGGAACGCCCCGGCCTCACGGTGGGTTTGGAACCCCTGCTCGACCTGCAATGAACCGGACGGTGCGCATCCAGTTGCTGATCGCCTTGATGTGCGTGGCGATGCTGGCGTACGTCGTTCTGCTGGGCCGCATGGCTTGTGCGCTGATCGGCTCGGGCCGGTCCGCTGCCGTGGGGCTGGGGCTGGCGGTGCTGATCATGCCCGTCATCGGGCTGTGGGCGATGGTCGCGACGCTGCGCGCCGGATTCGCCCACCAGAAGCTGGCCCGTCTGATCGCGGCGGACGGAATGGAACTCGACACCGGCGCGCTGCCGCGACGGCGGTCGGGCCGCGTCGC
>JARLGS010000285.1 GCA_031292695.1 Mycobacterium sp.
CTTGTCGGACCCCGTTACTGGTACCACCATCTACTACACAACTGATGGATCGACGCCGACCACGAACTCACCGGTTTACCAGGGTCCCATCAGCGTTTCATCGAGCGAGACAATTTCCGCCATCGCCGCCAGCTCGACGTTGATCAGCTCCGTTTCCACTGCACATTACACCGTCTTTCCAACTCCGGCGACGCCACTCTTGAGTATTTCCTCTGGCACCTACAGCTATGGTCAGACCGTTAACATATCGGACTCGACCTCCGGTGCGGTGATCCACTACACAACGGATGGTTCTACCCCTACCCCAGCTTCGGCAGTCTATAACGGCCCCATCACTCTCACCACCATAGGGTCTGAAACCCTGTCAGCGATTGCCGTAGCGAACACCATCAGCAGCTCTACTGCATCCGCCCAGTACAACGTACTGCCGGCAAAGGCGAATTTGAGTTTTTTCCCGCAAGATCCGGTCTCCTATGGAGGCGGATCTTATTTTCTGGTAGAGACATCCTCAAGTCCTGTTCCAACTGGAAATGTAACAATAAGCATCAACGGTCAGGCCTTCCAGACCAGCAATCAGTGGTTCGAGGGAACGGTCCACTTCTACGAGACATCCGCAACCCCGACTGACGGTTGGGTTGTTGGAAACAATACCATCACCGCGAGCTTCGCGGGCGACTCCATCTATGCGCCTCAGACTCTTACGGCGACTGTACCCTTCAATCTGCTGTACACGACGACCTCGCTGGGGGTATCGAATGCCACCCCGCTGGCCGGCTCGAGCGTGACCCTGACGGCGACGATGTCGCCCTCGGCCGCGACCGGCACGGTGACCTTCATGGACGGCAGCACGGCTGTGGGCACGGGTGCGGTGTTGAGCGGTGTGGCGACCTACACGATAAGCTCGGTCGTCGCGGGAGTTCACAGCTATACGGCCGTTTACAGCGGAAGCACCAGCTACGCTACCAGCACCTCGCCGGCCTTGACTGTGACGGCCCAGACTCCTTCGTCGACGGTACTGACCGCGTCAACCACTACTCCGTTGGCCGGCACCAATGTGACCCTGATGGCTACCACCTCGCCCACGGCGGCAGGCGGCACGGTTACATTCATGGAAGGCAGCAATGTTCTTGGGACAAACATACTATCGGGCGGCGTCGCCACCTTGACAGTATTCGCGATCACCACCGGAACTCACAGTTACACCGCCGTTTACGGCGGCAGCTCCAGCTACGCCACCAGCACATCGTCGGCCGTATCGGTCACAGCGACGGCCGCAACCGCAGCCCTTAACTTGTCCGTCCCCTCCGGCGTTACCTACGGCAATGGGGTCGCCTTTGTGGTGTCGTCGTCCTCTAATCCCGCTCCTACCGGCAGCGTGACCATCAGCATCAACAACCAGCCCTTCCAAACCAACAATCAGTGGTACCCAACGGTCAACTTCTACGAGACATCCGCAACCCCGACGGACGGTTGGGTGGTGGGCAACAACACCATCACAGCCTCGTTCGCCGGCGATAGTATTTATGCGCCCCAGACTCTCACTCAGACTGTCTCTTTCAGCAAGATCGCAACGACGACCACGCTGGGAGTTTCGGGCCAGGCTCCCGTGGTAGGGACCAATATTACCTTGACGGCCACCGTCACACCCTCAACCTCAACGGGCACTGTGACCTTCTATGACGGCGGCAACACCGTCGGCACAGCCACGGTGTCCGGCGGCGTGGCCGCCTACACGGTGACCGCGATTACCGTGGGAGCGCATAGCTATACCGCAACGTATAGCGGCAACACCAGTAATGCGGCGAGCACCTCGCCCGCTGTCGTCGTGACCGCGCAGCCTGCTTCCACGACGACAGCATTGTCCGCGTCCAACACGACACCGGTGGCCGGGACCAGTGTGACCCTCACGGCCACAGTCTCGCCCTCGGTCGCGACCGGCACGGTGACATTCATGGACGGCGGCAGCAACATCGGTACCGGTTCGCTGTCGGGAGGTGTCGCCACATACACGGTAAGCGCGATCACCGCGGGGACGCACAGCTATACCGCTTCGTACGGCGGCAGCGCCAGCTATACCACCAGCTCCTCCACGTCTGTGGCAGTAACTGCCAAGATTGCCAGCACGACGGTGCTGACTGTATCCAACACAGCCCCAGTGGCTCTGACCAGCGTAACCCTAACCGCCACGACCTCACCCTCTGCTGCGACTGGGACCGTCACCTTCCTCGACGGCGGAACAACGTTGGGAACGGCCATTCTGTCTGGCGGCGTCGCCAACTTTACAGTACTCGCAATCACCGGCGGACCACACAGCTACTCCGCTGACTACGGTGGCAGCGGCACATACACTGCCAGCAACTCGTCGGCCGTGGCCGTCAACGCGTCGCTGGCCCCTACCACGATGACGCTCTCGGTATCGAATACGACCCCGGTGGCGTTGACTAGTGTCACCCTGACCGCCGCGATGTCCCCGACGGGGACCACGGGTACGGTGACCTTCCTGGACAATGGCGGTAGCATCGGTACGGCCTCGATTTCCAACGGCTTCGCCACCTACGTGGTCAGCTCCATCGCCGGAGGGTCCCACAGCTTCTCCGCCTCGTACCCCGGGAGCATCAACTACGCGAGCACCGCCTCGTCCTCCGTGGCGGTTGCAGCGAGCCCTGTCTCCACTTCAACGGCGCTAAACGCATCAAACACAACTCCGCTCGCCGGAACCAGTTTGACGCTGACCGCAAGCATGTCACCCTCGACGGCCACGGGCACCGTGACCTTCCAGGACGGAGGCCTGATCTTGGGGACAGGGACTCTGGCGGGGGGGGTGGCCACCTATACGGTGACTGCGATCGCGGTAGGCCCCCATAGCTATACCGCAGCCTATGGCGGAACCTTCAATTACGCCGCCAGCACCTCACCCGCAGTACCTGTGACCGCATCGGCTGCTGCCACCACGACGACGCTGACTTCCTCGAACATGAACCCGGTGTACCTCGCCAGCATTACCTTGACGGCGACCACCTCGCCCTCGGCCGTGACCGGCACAGTCACCTTCATGGACGGCGCCAACACCTTGGGTACCGGCACATTGTCCGGCGGCGTAGCAACCTTCACGGTGAATACAATTGCCGTCGGACCCCATAGCTATACCGCGGCCTACGGTGGCGGCGGCAACTACGCTGCCAGCACTTCGGCTTCGCTCGCCATCACCGCGCAACCGGCCCCCACAACCACCGCGCTCTCCGCCTCCAACACCAGTCCAACCGCTCTGACCAGCGTGACCCTCACCGCGACCACAACGCCGCCTGCCGCAATCGGCACAGTGACCTTCTACGATGGCGGTAACGCCATCGGCACCGGCACCCTGTCCAACGGCGTGGCCACCTTTTCCGTCAGCGCAATCTCCGGCGGCGCGCATAGCTACACAGCAACCTACTCCGGCAGTGCAAACTACGCTACCAGCACATCATCCCCCCTGTCGGTGACGGCCCAGCCGGCTGCGACGACAACGACACTGAGCGCATCGAGCACCACGCCCGTGGCTTTGAGCAGCGTGACTCTGACCGCGACGACCTCGCCGTCGGCCGCGACCGGCACGGTCACCTTCCTGGACAACGGCACCTCCATTGGTACCGGGACCCTGTCGGGTGGCGTGGCCACCTACACCGTCAGCGCGATCTCCGGGGGCTCTCATAGCTACACGGCTTCCTATGGCGGAAGCAGCAGCTACGCCGTCAGCACCTCGTCCGCCGTAGCAGTCGTCACGCAGGCCATTGCGACCACAACGGCTCTGACCGCATCGAGCACGACTCCGGCAGCTGGAACCAGTGTGACCCTGACGGCAACCATGTCACCTTCTGCAGCCACGGGCACGGTCACCTTCTATGACGGAGGCACCTCTGTCGGCACCGGTACCCTGTCGGGCGGCGTGGCCTCCTATACGGTGAGCGCGATTACGGTGGGAGGACACAGCTACACAGCCACCTACGGCGGCAGCGCCACCTACGCCACAAGCACATCGTCCGCCGTGACGGTAACAGCGCAGCCTGCAGCGACCACAACAACGCTCATCGCATCGAGCACGACCCTGGTGGCTCTTAGCAGCGTGACCCTGACTGCGACAACGTCGCCCTCTGCCGCGACCGGCAGCGTGACCTTCCTGGACAACGGCAGTTCCATTGGTACCGGCACCCTGTCTGGCGGCGTGGCCACCTACACCGTCAGTGCAATCGCCGGAGGAGCGCACAACTACACCGCC
>JARLGS010000286.1 GCA_031292695.1 Mycobacterium sp.
GAGGTCAGTGGGGTGGCACCGGTACCGCCGTCGTGCCCGGAGATCAGCACCACATCGGCGTGCGCCTTGGAGACGCCGGCCGCGACGGTGCCGACACCGTTCTCCGACACCAGCTTCACGTGGACGCGGGCCTCGGGGTTGGCATTCTTCAGATCGTGGATCAGCTGCGCCAGGTCCTCGATCGAGTAGATGTCGTGGTGCGGCGGCGGCGAGATCAGGCCGACACCCGGGGTCGAGTGCCGCACCTCGGCCACCCACGGGTACACCTTGTGCCCCGGAAGTTGGCCGCCCTCACCGGGCTTGGCGCCCTGAGCCATCTTGATCTGGATGTCGGTGCAGTTGGTCAGGTAGTGCGACGTGACACCGAAGCGCGCGGACGCCACCTGCTTGATGGAGCTGCGCCGCCAGTCGCCGTTGGGGTCCCGGTCGAACCGCTCGACGTTCTCGCCGCCCTCACCCGAGTTCGACCGTCCGCCAAGGCGGTTCATCGCGATGGCCAGAGTCTCGTGGGCCTCCGCCGAGATGGAGCCGTAGCTCATCGCGCCGGTGGAGAACCGCTTGACAATCTCGCTGACCGGCTCGACCTCGTCGATCGAGATGGGCTCGCGCACACCGTCTTTGAACTTGAACAAGCCGCGCAGCGAAGCCATGCGCTCGCTCTGGTCGTCGACCAGCTTGGTGTACTCCTTGAAGATCGAGTACTGCCCGGTGCGGGTCGAGTGCTGCAGCTTGAACACAGTGTCGGGGTTGAACAGGTGGTACTCGCCCTCGCGGCGCCACTGGTACTCACCGCCGACCTCGAGCTCCCGGTGGGCCCACTCGTCGGGCCGGTCCAGGTAGGCCAGGCTGTGCCGGGCGGCGACGTCGGCCGCGATGTCATCGAGGTCGATCCCACCGGTCGGACACGAGATGCCGGAGAAGTACTCGTCGAGCACCCGCTGGCTGACACCGACGGCCTGGAACAGCTGGGCGCCGGTGTAGGAGGCCAGCGTCGAGATGCCCATCTTGGACATCACCTTGAGGACGCCCTTGCCGGCGGCCTTGACGTAGTTGGCCTTGGCCTGGTCGCTGGTCAGGCCGGTGATGACACCCCGGTCGACCATGTCGTCGATGGTTTCGAAGGCCATGTACGGGTTGATGGCGGCGGCACCGAAGCCGACCAGCATCGCCATGTGGTGCACCTCGCGGGCGTCACCGGTCTCGACCACCAGGCCGACCTGGGTGCGGGTGCGCTCCCGGACCAGGTGGTGGTGCACCGCCGAGACGGACAGCAGCGACGGGATCGGCGCCAGCCACTCGTTGGACTCGCGGTCCGACAGCACGATGATGCGCGCGCCGTTGCGGATGGCCTGCGAAACCTTGTTGCGCACCTCTTCCAGCGCGCGCCGCAGGCCCGGGCCGCCGTCGGCGACCGGGTACAGGCAGTTGACCACCGCGGCCCGCATGCCGTGCTTACGGCCCCGCACCTCATGGTCCGGGTCGACGCAGATCAGCTTGGACAGCGCGCCGTTACGCAGGATCGGCTGCGGCAGCACGATCTGCCGGCACGAGTTCTCGTCGGAGTTCAGCAGGTCGCCCTCGGGACCGATGACACCGCTGAGGCTGGTCACCACCTCTTCGCGGATGGCGTCCAGCGGCGGGTTGGTGACCTGTGCGAACAGCTGCTGGAAGTAGTCGTACAGCATCCGCGGCCGCTGCGAGAGCACGGCGATCGGGGTGTCGGTACCCATCGAGCCGAGGGCTTCGGCCCCGGTCCGGGCCATCGGCACGATCAGCTGGGTGACCTCTTCGTTCGTGTAACCGAACGCCTGCTGTCGCAGCACCACGCGGTGGTGCGGCATCTTGACGTAGTCACCCGGAGGCAGGTCGTCGATGTGGAACAGACCGTTGTCGAGCCACTCCTGGTAGGGGTGCTCGGCGGCGAGCTTGGACTTGATCTCCTCGTCGTCGACGATCCGCCCCTCGGCGGTGTCCACGAGGAACATCCGGCCGGGCTGCATCCGCATCTTCTTGACGACGGTCGACGGGTCCAGGTCCAGCACGCCGGCCTCGGAGGCCATGACGACCAGGCCGTCATCGGTGACCCAGATGCGCGACGGACGCAGGCCGTTGCGGTCCAGCACGGCGCCCACCACGGTGCCGTCGGTGAAGCACACCGACGCCGGGCCGTCCCACGGCTCCATGAGCGAGGCGTGGTACTCGTAGAACGCCCGCCGGGCGGGGTCCATCGTCTCGCTGCGTTCCCAGGCCTCGGGGATCATCATCAGCACCGCATGGTGCAGCGGACGACCACCCAGGTGCAGCAACTCGAGCGCCTCGTCGAACCGGGCGGTGTCCGAGGCGCCCGGGGTACAGACCGGGAAAATCTTGTTCAGGTCGTTGTGGTACCCGAACACGTCGGTGTGGATGAGCGCCTCGCGGGCCCGCATCCAGTTCTCGTTGCCGTTGACGGTGTTGATCTCACCGTTGTGCGCCACCCGCCGGAAGGGGTGGGCCAGCGGCCACGACGGGAACGTGTTGGTGGAGAACCGCGAGTGCACGATGCCCAGCGCGCTGGTCATCCGCTCGTCCTGCGGGTCCAGGTAGAACGCCTTGAGCTGCGGGGTGGTGAGCATGCCCTTGAAGACGATGGTCTTGCCGGACAGGCTCGGGAAGTACACGGTCTCGCGGCCGGGGCCGTCCTGGCCGGGGCCCTTGGTGCCCAGTTCGTGCTCGGCGCGCTTGCGGATCACGTAGACCCGGCGCTCGAGGTCCATGCCGGCGGCGCCCACGATGAAGATCTGGCGCAGGGTCGGCATGGCGTCGCGGGCCAGCGCGCCCAGCGACGAGTCGTCGAACGGCACGTCGCGCCAGCCGAGCACCTGCAGGCCCTCGGCTTCGACGATTTTTTCCACCGCCTCGCACGCCAGGTTGGCGTCGCGGGCCGACTGCGGCAGGAACGCGATGCCGGTGGCGTAGCTGCCCTCGGCGGGCAGTTCGAAGCCCTCGTCCTGGCAGACGGCGCGTAGGAACTCGTCGGGCACCTGCAGGAGGATGCCCGCGCCGTCGCCGGTGTTCGGCTCGGCACCGGCGGCTCCGCGGTGCTCAAGGTTCAGCAGCGCGGTAATCGCCTTGTCGACGATGTCCCGGCTGCGACGTCCATGGATGTCCGCGACCATGGCGACGCCACAGGCGTCGTGCTCATGCGCGGGGTTGTACAGCCCGACCTTGCTGGGTCCGCCGTGCTGCGGCGTCATTCCCACCTAACCCTTCACCATGTTCACTACGAAGTTCACTACGAAGCTTCGCTGTGACCGCCGCCGGAGCGACGTCAGCGGACCGAGCGAGGGCATGCCAGCGTGCAACGCTGAACGACGGGCCATCCGTTCGCCACGAGTTGAGACAAAACGATATGACAAACCCGGCCTGACATGCCAACTTAGGTGGTCCTAAAGAGGTTGCTGCGGCGGTCGCCGTCAACCCTCTCAGGGCCCCTTCGTTGGGGCCAATTCTATTGATGCCCTTGCGTTTTCGCCAATCGAATCCGGACAGTAGCAGGGTTGACTCACCTGCACCACCGGCCACTGAGCCCGTCTATGTTTTGCTGTAACGCAAAGTGTACCTAACCACAGCGGCATTTTCCATTTGCCATAAAGCCTGCTCAGATTCTTAGAGAAGCCGGCCGACCACCGTGTCGGGCCGCAGATCCAGTCGCCGCAGCAGTTGCGCGTTCACGGCCACCACGACAGTCGACAGCGACATCAACACCGCACCCACCGACATCGGCATGACGAACCCCGCCGGCGCCAGCACTCCTGCCGCCAGCGGCACCGCGATCAGGTTGTAACCAGCTGCCCACCAAAGGTTTTGGCGCATCTTCCGATACGCCGCACGAGACAGCTCGATGGTCGACAGCACAGCGCGCGGGTCCGACCCAGCC
>JARLGS010000287.1 GCA_031292695.1 Mycobacterium sp.
AAACTCTGTGCCGGAATCACCGTGAACGCCGACGGCCCCCTCGTGGAGTGTCCAACCGCCTATCCTTAGAGGACCCAGGAAAGGCTGGGGCCGGGGATCGGCGGAGGGTCGGATGACGGCCATAGCAGCGTGCCGGACGTGTGGCACCGAGCTCCTGGAGAAGGCCCGGTTTTGCCACGGCTGTGGCTCACCGCTCGACGAAGTAGATACCCGCGCGGAGTACAAGCAGGTCACTATCCTGTTCGTCGACGTGGTGCACCGGCCAAGCCTTGGCCGGGGTTGTCGGCCCGCTCATCGAGGTGCCCGTCCTGCTCGACCTTGTCTACGTGGCCTTGTGGTTGCACCGTCGGCTGACGTGGCCGCAAACACCCAGTTCAAGGCGGTTCGATGAGGGAGGTTGGTTTTTCACATTGGGTGTTTTGGGTGTCAGACCGGCGCACCAGGCATCGCGTTTTAGTGAAGGATCGATGATAACGAAGACTTTCGCTCATGCGGCGATCGTCGGCTGATCGTCAGTGCGATGCCTGGTCTGGGGAGGCTTGCAGGACCACTATCCCGCGCGACCCCACCCGTACCGTGGCACCGGCGCGCACCGGACTCGCTTCACCGCCGTCGTCGGCACCAGCGACGGTGTCGATGACAGGAGTCCATGCCGGTCCGAATTCCTCAGGCGGCAAGGTGAATTCGATCGGTTCGTGGTGCGCGTTGAAGCACAGGACGAAGGAGTCGTCGGTGACGCGGTGGCCGCGGGCATCGAGATCGGGGATGCCCTGACCATTGAGGTAGACCGCGACGGATTTGCCGAAGCCGGAATCCCAGTCTTCGTCGCTCATCTCCAAGCCGTCGGGCTGGAACCAGGAGATGTCTGGCATCCCCTCGGCGCCGCGACGGCGGACCGGCAGTCCGTCGAAGAATCGACGGCGCCGGAACACTGGATGCGCGGCCCGCAGCGCCGACACCGTCCGGGTGAACTCCAGCAGCGCGGTATCGGCGTGGGCCCAGTCGATCCAGGTGATCTCGTTGTCCTGGCAGTAGCCGTTGTTGTTGCCGCCCTGCGTGCGGCCGAGCTCGTCGCCATGCGAGATCATCGGCACGCCCTGCGAAAGCAAAGTGGTGGTGAGGAAATTGCGCTGCTGGCGGCCACGCAGTGCATTGATCTCGGGATCGTCGGTGGGCCCCTCCGCGCCGCAATTCCACGACTTGTTGTTGCTCTCGCCGTCGTTGTTGTCTTCGCCGTTGGCCTCGTTGTGTTTCTCGTTGTAGGACACCAGGTCCCGTAGTGTGAAGCCGTCGTGGGCGGTGACGAAGTTGACCGAGGCCACCGGCCGCCGCGCGGTGTGTTCGTAAAGATCGGCCGAACCTGTCAACCGGTAGGCGAACTCGTCCAGGGTTGCCGCCTCCCCTCGCCAGAAGTCGCGCACGGTGTCGCGGTACTTGCCGTTCCATTCCGTCCACTGGGGCGGAAAGTTGCCCACCTGGTATCCGCCCGGCCCCAGGTCCCAGGGCTCGGCGATGAGCTTGACCTGGCTCACAATCGGGTCTTGCTGCACGAGTTCGAAGAAGGCCGACAGCCGGTCGACGTCGTAGAATTCACGGGCCAGCGTGGCGGCAAGGTCGAAGCGGAACCCGTCCACATGCATCTCGATCACCCAGTACCGCAGTGAATCCATGATCAGTTGCAGCGAGTGCGGGTGGCGGACGTTGAGGCTGTTTCCGGTGCCGGTGTAGTCCATGTAGTACCGCTGATCGTCGTCGACCAGTCGATAATAGGCGGCGTTGTCGATCCCGCGCATCGACAACGTCGGCCCCATGTGGTTGCCCTCGGCGGTGTGGTTGTAGACCACGTCGAGGATCACCTCGATGTCGACTTCATGCAGGGCACGGACCATCGCCTTGAACTGCTGGACCTGACCGCCCGGGGTGGCGCTGGTGGAGTACTTGGAGTCGGGGGCAAGGAAGCCGATGGTGTTGTAGCCCCAGTAATTGGACAGGCCCTTGTCGATCAGCGTGACGTCGTTGGCGAAATGGTGCACGGGCATCAGCTCGATCGCTGTGGCGCCCAACGATTTCAGGTGGTCGATGACGACCGGGTGCGCGATCGCGGAGTAGGTGCCGCGGCTCGCCTCGGGGATATCGGGGTGCGTCTGGGTCAATGCCTTGACATGCGCCTCGTAGATGACGGTGTCGGCGTACTCCCGTCGCGGCGGGCGGTCCACACCCCAGTCGAAGAACGGGTTGATGACCACCGCTTTGGGCATGCTGGAGGCCGAGTCGTCGTCGTTGCGGCTGTCCGGGTCGCCGAAGTTGTAGCCGAACAGTGACTGGTTCCAGTCGAACGCGCCGTCGATGGCCTTGGAGTAGGGGTCTAGCAGCAGTTTGTTCGGGTTGCACCGCTGACCGGCGCCGGGGTCGTATGACCCGTGCACTCGGTACCCGTACCGCTGGCCGGGTTCGATATTGGGCAGGAAACCGTGCCAGACGAAGCCGTCGACCTCCGGAAGCACGATCCTGGTTTCGGCGCCGTCAGCGTCGAACAGGCACAGCTCGATCCGCTCGGCCACCTCGCTGAACAGCGAGAAGTTCGTCCCGGATCCGTCATAGGACGCCCCGAGCGGGTACGCATTACCCCGCCACACCTCGGTAACAACGGGGCCTGCCGCGCGATGGCGTTGTCGTCTAGGTCGGTTGGTCACATCGGAGACTCCCTTGCCGTGGTGCGCACAACAACCTAGCGAGTAACGGGCCATGGCGCGCGTCGCTGGCCCCATCAATTCCGACGGGACAGTCGGTCAGCCGCCCGATGCCGACCTACCTAGTACCTCAAGAACGCGCACGGCGATCCCGCCGAGGCGATGAATCCGGTCGCCGCTTGACATAGGAGCAACTTTCGGGCGGGGTACGCCCGCCCGCACTACCCCTCGTGCGCCAGCCAGACGACGCCCAACGGGGGAAGCGTCATAGAGGCCGAGTACTGCAGGTCGTTCCAGCCGATCGCCTCTGCGGTGAGGTCGCCGACGGTGACGCCGCTGCCGCCGAACTGGGTGCTGTCGGTATTGAGGATCTCGACCCACCGACCCTGAAGGGGGAGCCCGACCCGATGGTCGTGCCGGACCACGGGGGTGAGGTTGGCGATGCACGCCACGACCCGCTGGTCGGTTACCGGGAATCGGACGAACGACAACACGCTATGGTCGGCGTCGTTCGGGTCGATCCAGCGAAACCCCGGCCAGTCGAAGTCCTGCTCCCAGAGGGC
>JARLGS010000288.1 GCA_031292695.1 Mycobacterium sp.
CGAAGTGAGCGCCGACGACGGCAAGGCCCTGGCCCGGGTGTGCGCCCTCAACGCGCTGGCCGCCGTGCATGCGCTGGTCGGCATCGACTCGGTGGTGCGGGTGGTCAAGGTGGTCGGCTTCGTCGCATCGGCGCCAGGTTTCAATGGTCAGCCCGCGGTGATCAACGGTGCATCTGAGTTGTTGGGCGACGTGTTCGGCGCGGCCGGCGCGCATGCCCGGTCGGCTGTCGGGGTGTCCGAGCTGCCGCTGAATGCGCCGGTCGAGGTGGAGCTGATCGTCGAGGTCGCGTAGGCGATCGAGGATCAGGAGAGGTGGTCGCGTCTGTATGACCCATCCTGCGTACGGCGTGTTGCGGCCGGTGACGGAATCGGCCTCGGTGCTGCTGTGCGACAACCCGGGAATCATGACGCTGGACGGCACCAACACCTGGGTGCTGCGCGGGCCGGGCAGCGACGAGATGGTGATCGTCGACCCCGGACCGGATGACGAAGCGCACCTGGAGCGGATCGCCGCGCTCGGCAAGATTCCGCTGGTCCTGGTCAGTCACAAGCACGAGGACCACACCGGCGGCATCGATAAGCTCGTCGCTCGGACCGGGGCAGTGGTCCGAGCCGTGGGCAGCGGATTTCTGCGGGGCCTGGGCGGGCCGCTGACCGATGGCGAGGTGATCGAAGCGGCGGGCCTGCGGATCAAGGTCATGGCGACGCCGGGGCACACGGCCGATTCGCTGTCGTTCGTGGTCGACGATGCCGTGCTCACCGCGGACACGGTGCTGGGCCGCGGCACCACCGTCATCGACAGCGAGGACGGCAGCCTGCGTGACTACCTGGAATCCCTGCGCCGGTTGCAGGGCCTGGGCCGCCGGGCTGTCCTGCCTGGCCACGGTCCTGACCTGATGGACCTCGTCGAGGTGACGGCGATGTACCTGGCGCACCGGGAGGAACGCCTGGACCAGGTGCGGGGCGCGTTACAGGTGCTCGGTGAGGACGTCTCAGCGCGACAGGTGGTGGAGCACGTCTACACCGACGTCGACCAAAAGCTGTGGGACGCAGCCGAGAAGTCGGTGCAGGCCCAGCTGGACTACCTGCGGACCACCTAGCCCCAGAAACTTAGCCCCAGAAACGCCGAAACTGCATTCCAGCAGCAGAAGTTCGGGAACAGGCCTGCCGGAATGCAGTTTCGCCGGAAACTACGCGGAAAGCTACCGAGCTCGGCGAGCCAGCCGCTCGCTGTCGGAGATCAACACGCTCTTGCCCTCCAACCGGATCCAGCCGCGGTGCGCGAAGTCGGCCAGCGCCTTGTTCACGGTCTCGCGAGAGGCGCCCACGAGCTGGGCGATCTCTTCCTGGGTCAGGTCGTGGGTGACGCGCAGCGCGCCACCTTCCTGAGTGCCGAACCGCTGGGCCAGCTGCAGCAGCTGCTTGGCCACGCGCCCGGGCACGTCGGTGAAGATGAGGTCGGCCAGGTTGTTGTTGGTCCGGCGCAACCGGCGCGCGAGCACGCGCAACAACTGCTCGGCGATCTCCGGCCGATCGGCGATCCACGCCCGCAGTGCCTCGCGGTCCATCGAGACCGCACGCACCTCGGTGATGGTGATGGCGCTCGACGTCCGGGGGCCCGGGTCGAAGATCGACAGCTCGCCGAACATGTCCGACGGACCCATGATGGTCAGCAGGTTCTCGCGGCCGTCAGGTGATCGGCGGCCGATCTTCACCTTGCCGGAGATGATGATGTACAGCCGGTCGCCGGGCTCGCCTTCAGCGAACA
Source organism: Mycobacterium sp. (assembly GCA_031292695.1). Lineage (GTDB taxonomy): Bacteria > Actinomycetota > Actinomycetes > Mycobacteriales > Mycobacteriaceae > Mycobacterium. The sequence continues at coordinate 1,769 of JARLGS010000288.1, forward strand.
CGGTGTGCCCACGTGGGAAGTCGACGGGCTGTAGCTGTTTGGTCAGTGCGGATACCGCGGTGGGCTCGACACCCTGGAAGATTCCGGCCCTCGCCAGGATCTCGTCCACGTTGCTCCCTAAGGCTGGTGAGTGATATGAAACGCGCGCAGGCCAACCAGTGAACTGGTTAACGAAGTCAGTCTAGTAGTAAGCCAATTCGCAACGTGTCACGCTACACACGATTTGCCTGGCGAGTCTGGCGAAATTCTGGATTGCTCGAATAGTGGGCATAGACCGGGCTGGGTAATTCGGGCTCGCCGAAGGCTCCGAGCGGGTTGTCCCGCATCGGCGGCGGGGAGGCGAGCGCCCGGGGCTCGTCGAAACGGGGGCCCGCCCGGTGCGGCAGGGCGTTGCCCGAGGTAGCCGGTAGCGCCCACGCGGCCTTCACCTTGTCCAGGAAGGCCTTGACGTCGGCCGCGGTGTAGGTCTCCTTAGAGGTGTCCAGCATGGCTTCGAGGCGGCTCAACCCGAAGGTTGCCAGCATCAGCAACCCGGGGATGCACACTACGAGCAACCAAGACACAGGCAGAAGTAAACACGCCGAATGTCTCAGGGTGATCACGAAACGCCACCGGTCAAAGTATCCTTAGCCATTTCTCTCAGTACGCTTACCGGCGTGCCTGCGCGACGATCCACCGCAAAGTTCGACCGAGAAACCCACCTGGGTCTGGTGCGTCGTGCCCGTCGGATGAATCGTGAACTGGCGCAGGCTTTTCCGCACGTCTATTGCGAACTGGACTTCACCAATCCGCTGGAGCTGGCGGTGGCCACCATCTTGTCGGCGCAGTGCACCGATAAGAGAGTCAACCTCACCACACCTGCGCTGTTCGCCAAATATCGCACTGCTCTGGACTATGCGCAGGCCCACCGGGACGAGCTCGAGGAGCTGATCCGGCCCACCGGCTTCTACCGCAACAAGGCCAACTCGATCACCGGGCTGGGCCAGGAACTGGTCGCGCGCTTCGACGGCGAGGTGCCGAACACGCTGGACGAGCTGGTCACCCTGCCCGGCGTGGGGCGCAAGACCGCCAACGTCATCCTGGGCAATGCCTTCGACATCCCCGGCATCACCGTGGACACCCATTTCGGACGGCTGGTGCGGCGCTGGCGCTGGACCGCCGAGGAAGACCCGGTCAAGGTGGAGTTCGCGGTCGGCGAGTTGATCCCACGCAAGGAGTGGACCTTGCTGTCGCACCGGGTGATCTTCCACGGCCGACGGGTGTGCCACGCCCGCACGCCGGCCTGCGGCGTCTGCGTGCTGGCCCGGGACTGCCCGTCGTACGGCACCGGCCCCACCGACCTGGCAGCCGCTGCGGCGCTGGTCAAAGGGCCCGAGACCGAGCACCTGCTGGCGCTGGCCGGGATCGTCGAGTGAGTCGGTCGGCCCGCTGGACCATCGCGGTGCTGGCCGTGTTCGTCGTCCTCGGGGTGGCGCTGTGGCGCCAGATCGGCGGTGACCGGCCGGCGAACGGCCCCCTTCCGTCGGGTCAACAGAGCGCTGCCCGGGACCACCGGGACGCCGACACCCCGGCGGCGCTGGCC
>JARLGS010000289.1 GCA_031292695.1 Mycobacterium sp.
CCGGCCTCCCGTCGTTCAACGCGGAAGAGGCCGATTACCAGAACCTGCTCAACACCCTGATCCCGTTCGCGAACCGGCTGGCCGCGCTGCTCTCGACATACCACCCCGACATCGCCACCATCCTGACGTCGGGCGACAACGTGTCGCGCGTGTTGCTGGCCCAGCAGGACACGATCGGCCAGGTGGTCGACGGGGCCTATCACTACTTCCAGAAGATCGCGCAGGGTGCGTCGGGGTTGACCAAGCTTCCTGACGGCAGCACCTTCGCCTACTTCAACACCTTCATCCTCTTCAACGACGTCAACAGCCTGGTGTGCAACCTCATCGCGCCCCCGACGGGCGGCATGTCGTTCCTCCAGCCGATTCAACAGGCGCTGGCCGGTGCCGGGTCCGCCTTCAACTGCTCGTCCGAGCTGGCGTCGTTCGACGCACTGCAGAACACCGCGACCCCGGCGCCGGCGACGAGCGGCGTCCCGACCCCCCAGCCGGCGTCCCCGACGGCCGGCGCAAACAGCGCGGGAGCGGCCGCGGCCAACCAGGCCTACGGCATCGTCGGCCAGCCCGACCAGTCCAAGCCGGGGACCCTCGGCGGCATCCTCAAGCAGCTCACCGGGGGTGCGTTGTGAGGCTGCTGCGGCACTTCCCGGCCTCCGCCTTCAAGTTCGCGGTCTTCGCGCTCGTGTGCATCGTCCTGCTGGTCGGCCTGGCCGTGCGGATCGGCAACATCTCGCTGTTCACCAGCCGGCACACGATCGACGCGCAGCTCACGGACGTCACCGGCCTGGCCAGTGGTGACACCGTCAACATCGCGGGCGTCCCGGTGGGCCAGGTGGCGAGCATCGGGATCGAGCGCGGGCACGCCGTCATCGCCATGAACATCGACAACACGGTGACGCTTCGCCGCTCCACCGACGTCGGGATGCGCTGGCACAACGTGATCGGTCAGAAGGAGGTCGAGCTGTACCCGGGTCACAGCGGGCCCATCCTCCCGCCCGGCGCCGCCATCCCCCTCACCCACGACGTCACCGACGCCAGCATCGACACGTTCTTGAACTCGCTCGGTCCCGTCCTCTCCTCCATCAACCCCACCGAGGCCAACGCGTTCGTCGAGAACGTGTCGGGCGCGCTGGAGGGGGACACGGCCCAGATCAACCAGCTGATCAACAGCGGCGCCTCGGTCTCGTCGACCGTCCAGGCGCTGGACACCCAGGTCGGACAGGTGATCGGCAACCTCGACCAGGTGCTCACCGCGC
>JARLGS010000290.1 GCA_031292695.1 Mycobacterium sp.
AGAGATGATGCGGCCCAACGAAATTCGGGTGTGATCGTTGATCTGGCCGAGGCGGGCCAAGCGCGGCAGGGTACGCACGGTCTCGATGGCCAGCGCCCGCGCCGACTTGCCGGCCGACACCACCGCGTCGGCCGCCGAACTCGCCAGACCGAACGTCATTTCAGTGGCAGCCGCGGCTCCGCTCGCCACGCGAGCCGCCAGCGGTGCCGACTCGCGTGGCAGTTCGGACTGCATCGGCATCGGCACCACGTCAGCCGGCATATCGCCGCTGCCGTCGAGCCACTTGACCCACGACGCCACCGTCGGCCAGCTCTGCGTGGCCGCCTTGGAGCCGACCACCAGGCCGAAATGTCCTACCCGGATGAGGTATTCGTACACGTCGGCATCCGGTGCAGCGCGCTTGATGCCGCGCACCGCGGCGGGCTGGCCGATGTCATCGACCTCACCGACGACGGCGAGCACCGGGCACTTGATATCGGACAACGTCACCAGGTTGCCGTGGATGGCGAAGCCGCCGCTCATCATCCGGTTGTGCGCGATGAACTGCTTGAGCAACTCAGCGATGGCTGGGCCGGACCAGGCGATCCAGCCCTCCGAGGCCAGGAAGCGGCGTTGCTGCTCACGCGGCAGCAACGCCTCGCGGTCATGCAGCTGGCGCAGGAAGTCCAGCCGCGACTGCGCGGTCTTGATCGGGTCGAGCATCTGAAAACCGCTGCGCGCCAACCACCCCGGGACGTTGAGGCGGCTGAAGACATGGTCAGCCATGAAGTCGGCGACACCCGACGCCAGCCCGGCCGGCATGTTCATCGGCAGAGCGGCCAAGGTATCCACCGGCGAACCGAACGCCACGATGCTGGCCAGATCCCGGGACTGCCGGTAGGCGGCGGTCTGGTAGGCGAACATGCCGCCCTGCGAGTAGCCGGCCAGGTGCACGTCCTTACCGGTGACCTCTTTGACGGTGTCGATGGCCTCGCTGAGCGCGACCACGTGGTCCGCCAGGTTGCGGTCCATGCCGCCCTCAACCTGATCCGGCGAGCCGAAGTCGATGACCCAGGGATCGATACCGGAGGCGTGCAAGATGCCGACGGCGCCGTCGTCGCGGGTCACGTCCCACATGTCCGCGGACATCATCATCGGATGCACCATCAGCACCGGCGAGCCCGCCGGAGCTGCACCAGGGCGCGAGTCCGGCGGGAAGTAACGGCGAAGCCGGAACATCGGGACGCTCTGCACGATCTGGAACGGCGACGGGACCGCGCCGGTCTCGAGCCCGCCGTAGCGCAGCACTTCCAGACCGTTTTGCGCGGTAGCTACCAACCGCCCCACCGGCGCGGTGATCGCTGAAAAGTCCACTACCGTGCACTCCCTTTTGGTCAAATCTGTACCAATCCCCCGTATTAAGACGCCATCATGGCACAACGGCCTGGTGACCTGGCACGAATGCCCAGCACCGCGGCACCACGACGGCCGCCTATGATCGGCGCCTGATGGCGCACCTATTAGGGGCCGAGGCCCTGCATCTCGAATTTCCGACTCGCGTGGTGTTCGATTCGCTGACGATCGGGATCGAGGAGGGCGACCGAATCGGCATCGTCGGCCGCAACGGCGACGGCAAGTCCAGCCTGCTGGCCATGCTCGGCGGCCGGTTGAAACCGGATTCCGGCCGGGTGACGGTGCGCGGTGGCGTGCGCATCGGGATGCTCGATCAGGCCGACACGCTCGACCCCACCGACACCGTCGGACACACCGTCGTCGGCGATGTCCCCGAACACGAATGGGCCGGCGACCCCCGCGGCCGGGATGTCATCGCCGGACTGCTGGGCGATCTGGATTGGCATGCCGTGATCGGCACACTGTCCGGCGGGCAGCGGCGCCGCGTGGCGCTCGCCCGACTGCTGGCGGGCGATCACGATGTGCTGATTCTCGACGAGCCGACCAACCACCTCGATGTCGAGGCGATCACCTGGCTGGCCGCCCACCTCAAGAACCGGTGGAGCGCCAACGGCGGTGGGCTGCTGGTGGTGACCCACGACCGGTGGTTCCTCGACGAGGTATGCACCGCCACGTGGGAGGTTCACGACCGCACCGTCGAACCGTTCGAGGGTGGCTACGCGGCGTACATCCTGCAGCGGGTGGAACGGGACCGGCAGGCCGCCGCCAGCGAAGCACGTCGACAGAACCTGGCCCGCAAGGAGCTGGCCTGGCTGCGCCGGGGCGCGCCCGCGCGGACCTCGAAGCCGAAGTTCCGGATCGACGCCGCCAACGCGTTGATCGCCGACGTGCCCGAGATCCGCGACAAGGTAGGCCTGCAGTCACTGGCGGTGACCCGGCTGGGCAAGCAGGTCGTGGACCTGTTGGACGCATCAGTCACCTATGGCGACCGCGAGGTGCTGCGCGACGTCGAGTGGCGGATCGCGCCCGGCGAGCGCACGGGCATCCTCGGGGTCAACGGCGCCGGCAAGTCGACTCTGCTCGGCCTCATCGACGGGTCGGTCGAGCCGAACAGCGGGCGGGTCAAACACGGCAAGACCGTACAGATCGCCACTCTCACCCAAGGGGTGGAAAAGCTGGCCGCGCATCTCGACGAACCGGTGCGCGTGGTGCTGAGCCGACTGGCCACCACCTACGCGTTCGGATCAGGTGCCAAGGCGCAGGAACTCACGCCGAGCCAACTGCTGGAACGGCTCGGGTTCGCCAGCGCCCAGCTGTCCACGCCGGTGCAGGATCTGTCCGGCGGGCAGCAGCGACGGCTGCAATTGCTGCTGATTCTGCTGGAGCAGCCGAATGTGCTGATCCTCGACGAGCCGACCAACGACCTCGACACCGACATGTTGGCGGCAATGGAGGATCTGCTCGATTCCTGGCCCGGCACGCTGATCGTCGTCAGCCACGATCGGTACTTCTTGGAGCGGGTCACCGATCAGCAGTACGGCATCCTCGGCGGCCGGTTGCGCCACCTGCCCGGCGGGGTCGACGAGTATCTGCGGCTGCGCGCCTCCCACGCGGCCCAGACCGGAACCGCGGCAGCCAAGCCGGTCGTGACCGCGCCCGCGGGACTGTCGGGTGCCGAATTGCGCGCGGCCCAAAAGGAACTCACCGCGATCGAACGACGACTCGAGAAGCTGGCCGGGCAGATCGACACCGCACACCAGCGTCTCGCCGAGCACGATCAGGGTGACTACGAAGGGCTGCAACGCCTCACCGGCGGGCTACGCGACCTTGAGACCGAGGTGACCACCCTCGAAGAACGCTGGATGGAACTGTCCGAGGAAGTCTCCTAGGTCGCCAGCTCCCTGGCGACCGTGGCCTGCCTGAGCAGAAACCGGCCTTCGTCCAACTTCTTTCGGCGCAACCAGCCGGTGACCTCGGCATTGCATTTGCTGGCATTACACGACCGACAGGCGGGCACCACGTTGTCCAACGTGTACCGCCCACCGCGAGAGATGGGCTGCACGCAATCCTTCTGCAGGTCGGCATCTTCCACCCCGCAGTAAGCGCAGCCACCCCAAACCTGCTGCAGCGCAGCCCATTGCTCTGCCGTCAGGTCGTGGTCGACCTTCGCCATCCGACGCTTGCGACGTCTGGCGTACACCGCGGCGCGGCTGCGAGCTGGCACCTGACAAGCCTACGGCCGCGGAGGCACTCAGCCGCGCAGGCGACCCCGCAACTGATCGGCGGTGTCACGCAACGCCACCAGCTGCTCGGCGACCCTCGTCGGCGAGGTACCCCCGCGGGCGTCGCGGGATTCCACCGAACCGGCGATGGTCAGCACGTCACGCACTTCCGCGGTCAGCCCGGGATGGATACCGGCCAGCTCATCGTCTGCGAGTTCCTCCAGCCCGACTCCCCTGGCCTCCGCCGCCTTGACCGCCGCGCCTGCGGCTTCATGCGCGATGCGGAACGGAATCCCTTGGCGCACCATCCATTCCGCGATGTCGGTGGCCAGCGTGTAGCCCAGCGGAGCCAGCTGCGCCATCCGGTCGGTGTCGAACGTCAAGGTGCCGACCAGCCCGGCCACCGCCGGTAGCAGCAGACCCAGCTGCGCCACCGAATCGAAGACCGGCTCCTTGTCCTCCTGCAGATCGCGGTTGTAGGCCAGCGGCTGGGCCTTGAGCGTGGCCAGTAGGCCAGTCAGGTTTCCGATCAGTCGGCCCGACTTTCCGCGGGCCAGCTCGGCGATGTCCGGGTTCTTCTTCTGCGGCATGATCGAGCTGCCGGTGGACCAGGAGTCATGCAGCCGGACGTAACCGAATTCCGTTGTGCTCCAAAGGATGATGTCCTCAGACAACCGGGACAGATCGACCCCGATCATGGCGAGCACGAAGGCGGCCTCGGCGGCGAAATCCCGGGAGGACGTGGCGTCGATCGAGTTGTCAGCGGCTGCGTTGAACCCGAGGTCGGCGGCGATGGCGTCGGGATCGAGCCCCAGCGAGCTGCCGGCCAGCGCACCGGATCCGTACGGCGACACCGCCACCCGCTTGTCCAGGTCCAGCAGGCGGTCGACGTCGCGCAGCAGCGGGTGCGCGTGTGCGAGCAAGTGGTGCGCCAGCAGCACCGGCTGGGCCGACTGCAAATGCGTCTTCCCCGGCATGATCGCCGTCGGATGCACCGCGGCCTGGGTGGCCAGCGCGGCCACCACGTCCAGCACGCCGTCGCCGATGTCCTTGATGGCGTCCCGCAGCCACATCCGGAACAGGGTGGCCACCTGGTCGTTTCGGGACCGGCCCGCACGCAGCCGCCCACCCAGGTCGTCGCCGACCCGATCGATCAGCCCGCGTTCCAGCGCACCATGCACGTCCTCGTCGGTCGGCAGCGGCCCGAAACTAGCGTCGGCCACATCGTTGCCCAGGCTGTCCAGCCCGGCCAGCAGACCGTCGCGCTGGTCCTCGGTGAGCAGTCCGGCCCGGAACAGCACCCGGGTGTGCGCCTTGGACGCCCTGACGTCATACGGGGCCAGGGCCCAGTCGAAGTGCGTCGACTTGCTCAGTGCGGCAAGCGCTTCGGACGGGCCGGAAGCGAAGCGGCCACCCCACAGGGAGCCTTCGTTGGTCCCACTGGTGCTCATGTCAACCTTTCTCCCGCTGTGCCGAGATCGACGTTCTGGCCGGATCTACTCGCACTTTCCGGCCCGTTTGTCCGTTTGGGCGGGGTGTTTACAGGCCCAGGTCGCGCTTGGCCGAGATCTTGGAGCTCAGGCCGTGCAGCTGGACGAAGCCCTTGGCCGAGCTCTGGTCGAAGCTGTCGCCCTCGTCGTACGTGGCCAGGTTGAAGTCGTACAGCGACTCGCCCGAGCGCCGGCCGTTGACGGTGATGTGTCCGCCGTGCAGCACCAACCGGATGTCGCCGGACACGTGCTGCTGGGTGTGCTCGACGAACGCCTCCAGCGACGCCTTCAGCGGGCTGTACCAGAGACCGTCGTAGGTCAGCTCGCCCCAATTGCGGTCCACGCCGCGCTTGTAGCGGCCGAGCTCGCGCTCCAGGGTGACGTGCTCGAGCTCGGTGTGCGCGGTGATCAGCACCATGGCGCCCGGAGCCTCGTAGATCTCGCGGGACTTGATGCCGACCAGCCGGTCCTCGACGACGTCGAGGCGGCCCACACCCTGAGCACCGGCCCGGGTGTTGAGCTCCTGAATGATCTCCAGCACGCTCAGCGGGCGGCCGTCGATGGCCACCGGACGGCCCTTGTCGAAGCTGACGATCAGCTCGTCCGGCGCGTTGAAGTGGACCGTCGGGTCCTGCGTGTAGTCGTAGACGTCCTTGGTCGGGGCGTTCCACAGGTCCTCGAGGAACCCGGTCTCGACGGCCCGGCCCCACACGTTCTGGTCGATGGAGAACGGCGACTTCTTGGTGACGTTGATCGGGATGTCGTTTTCCTGGGCGAAGGCGATGGCCTTTTCGCGGGTCCAGGCGTAGTCGCGGACCGGGGCGATCACCTCGAGTTCGGGGGCCAGGGTGTTGAAGCCGACCTCGAACCGGACCTGGTCGTTGCCCTTGCCAGTGCACCCGTGCGCGACGACGGTGCCGCGGTGGCTTCGCGCCGCCTCGACCAGGTGCTTGACGATCAGCGGCCGCGAGATGGCCGACACCAGCGGGTACCGGTCCATATAGAGGGCGTTGGCCTTGATGGTGGGCAGGCAGTACTCGTCGGCGAACTCGTCGCGGGCATCGACCACCACGGCCTCGACGGCGCCGCAGTCGAGTGCACGCTGCCGGACCACCTCCATGTCCTCACCGCCCTGGCCCAGGTCGATGGCCACCGCAACGACCTCTTTGCCGGTCTCCTTGCCGATCCAGCTGATCGCGACCGAGGTGTCCAGACCGCCGGAATACGCCAGGATGACGCGCTCGGACATGTGTCAATCTCCTTGTCTAGTGGAACTGCTACAGGTTTTCGAAGGTGGCGGCGAGCTCGGCGCCGCTCATGGGTTCGCGGGCAACTACCAAAATGGTGTCATCACCGGCGATCGTGCCCACAACATAAGGCAGTGCCGCTCGGTCGATTGCACTGGCCAGGTAATGCGCCGCACCAGGTGGCGTACGTAACACCGCCAGGTTGCCGCTGGCGTCGGTGGACACCAGTAGCTCGCCCAGCAGGCGGGACACCCGCTCGGTGCCACCGGAGATGCCCTTCACCGGGCTGCCGTCCTCCGGAACGACGTAGACGCCGGTGCCGCCGTCGGCGCCACGCAACTTCACGGCGCCCAGTTCCTCCAGGTCGCGGGACAGGGTGGCCTGGGTGACGTCGATGCCTTCCTCGGCCAGCAAAGCGGCGAGCTCGGTCTGACTGCGCACCGGGTTGCTCGACAGCAGCGCCACAATGCGCGACTGCCGTCCCGCCCGGGTGGGGGCAGTCATTAGGCGCCGCGCTCCAGCAACCAGACCAGCAGAGCCTTCTGGGCGTGCAGCCGGTTCTCGGCCTCGTCGAACACCGCGCTCTGCGGGCCGTCGATCACCTCGTCCGTGATCTCGTCCCCGCGGTGCGCCGGCAGGCAGTGCAACACGACGGCGTCCGCAGCCGCCCGGCCCAGCAGCGCGGCGTTGATCTGGAACGGGCGGAAGGGCCGGACCCGGTCGAGGCCGTCGTTCTCCTGACCCATCGAGGTCCAGGTGTCGGTGACCAGCACGTCGGCACCGTCGGCGGCAGCCTGCGGGTCGGTGGTGACCGTCACGGTGGCCCCCGTTTCCGCCGCTCGGCGTCGGGCAGCTGCCACGAACTGCGGGTCCGGCCCGAAGCCCGTCGGCGCAGCGATGGTCACGTTGATGCCGGCGGTGGCCCCGCCGACCATCAGCGAGTGCGCCATGTTGTTGGCGCCGTCGCCGAAGTAGGACATGTTGAGGCCGTGCAGCTGCCCCTTGCGCTCGGCCAGGGTCTGCAGGTCGGCCAGCACCTGGCAGGGGTGGAACTCGTCGGACAACGCGTTGACGATCGGCACCGTCGCGCCGGATGCCATGGCGCTCAACCGTTCCTGCGCGAAGGTGCGCCAGACGATGCCGTCGACGTAGCGGGACAGCACCGCGCCGGTGTCCTCGAGGGTCTCCTCGCGGCCCAGCTGGGTGCTGCGTCCGTCGACCACGATGGCGTGTCCGCCGAGTTGGGCGATGCCCATCTCGAAGGAGAACCGGGTGCGCGTCGAGTTCTTCTCGAAGATGACGGCGATGCCGCGTGGACCTTCCAGCGGGCGACGGCTGAACGGCGCCTTCTTGAGTTCGGCAGCCAGCGCGAGGACCTCGGCCTGCTCCTCGGGGGCCAGGTCGTCGTCACGGAGAAAATGGCGGATCACTGGGACTCCCCTGCTGCGGTGTCGAGTACGGCGGGCAATGCGGTCAGGAATGCGTCGATCTGAGCATCGGTGATCACCAACGGCGGCGCGAGGCGCACCACGTCGGCGGCTGCGGCGTTGACCAGGAAGCCGGCTGCGCGCGCGGCGGTTTCGACGGCCTTGGCCTGCGGCGCGGTCAGCACCACACCCAGCAGGAGCCCGCGGCCCCGGACATGGTCGACGAGCGGGTGCCCGATGCCCTCGATGCCGTGGGCCAGCGTCTTGCCCGCGGCGTCGGCGCGGTGCACGAGGTCGTCCGCGGCGAGGGTGTTGAGCACCGCCAGCCCTGCAGCGGTGCACACCGGGTTACCGCCAAACGTGCTGCCGTGCATGCCCGGCTGCAGCAGGTTCGCCGCATCGCCGATCGCCAGGCAGGCGCCGATCGGCAGGCCGCCGCCGAGCCCCTTGGCCAGTGTCACCACGTCCGGCGTGATGCCGTCGTGCTGGTGGGCGTAGAACGCTCCCGTACGCCCGATGCCGGTCTGCACCTCGTCGAGGACCAGCAGCGCACCATGTTTCGCGGTGATCTCGCGGCCTTTGACCAGGTAGCCGGCCGGCGGGGTAACGACGCCGCCCTCGCCCATGATCGGTTCGAGGAACACCGCGGCGGTCTCGTCGGTGACGGCCGCCTCCAGGGCCGCCACGTCGCCGTATGGCACGTGGGTGACCTCGCCGGGCAGCGGTAGGAACGGTTCCTGCTTGCCTGGCTGACCGGTCAGCGCCAGCGAGCCCATCGTGCGGCCATGGAAGGCACCTTGGGCGGCAACGACTTTGGTGCGGCCGGTGAGCCGGGTGATCTTGAACGCAGCCTCGTTGGCCTCGGCGCCCGAATTGCAGAAGAATACCCGGGCCGGCACACCCAGTTGAGCCACCAGCGCTTCAGCCAGCGCGATGCCCGGCTCGGTGGCATACAGGTTCGAGGTATGTCCGAGTGTGTTCAGCTGCCGGGTGACCGCCTCGATCACCGCGGGGTGGCGGTGCCCCAGCACATTGACCGCGATACCGGCGAGGAAGTCGACATAGGACTTGCCGTCCGCGTCGGTGACCACCGCGCCGTCACCGCTCACCAGAGCGACCGGCGGGGTGCCGTAGTTGTCGGTCATCACGGCTTGCCACCGGGCTTGCAGCGCTTGGGTTCCGGTCATTTCTTCGGTCATGCGGGAGCCACCACCTTGGTTCCGGTGCCCTCGTCGGTGAACAACTCGACCAGGACACAATGTTCGACCCGGCCGTCGATGACGTGCGCGCTGGGCACACCGTTCTGCACGGCCCGGAGGCAGGCCTCGATCTTGGGCACCATGCCGGATTCCAGCCTGGGCAGCAGCTGTTCCAGTGCGGCGGTGTCGATTTCAGTGACCAGGGAACCCCGGTCCGGCCAGTCGGTGTACAGGCCTTCGACATCGGTGAGCATCAACAGCTTTTCCGCGCCCAGTGCCTCGGCCAGGGCTGCCGCCGCTGTGTCGGCATTGATGTTGTGTACCACGCCATCCGAATCGGGCGCGATGGTGGAGACCACCGGAATCCGGCCCGCCGCAATGAGATCGTGCACCGCATCGGTGTTGACGTGCTCGACGTCGCCGACCAGACCGATGTCTGTCGCGACCCCGTCGACGGTGACACTGCGCCGCACCGCGGTGAACAGCTGCGCGTCCTCGCCGGTGATGCCGACCGCGTACGGGCCGTGCGCATTGATCAGGCCGACCAGTTCCCTGCCGACCTGACCGAACAACACCATGCGCGCGACCTCGAGAACCTCGGGCGTGGTGACCCGGAAGCCCCCCTTGAAATCGCCTGCGATACCTAGGCGTTTCAGCATGGCGCTGATCTGCGGACCGCCGCCGTGCACGACCACCGGCTGGATGCCGCAGTTGCGCAGGAAAGCCATGTCCGCGGCGAACGCGGCCTTGAGTGCGTCGTCGGTCATGGCGTTGCCGCCGTATTTGACCACGACGATCTTGCCGTGCAGCTGCTTGAGCCAGGGCAGCGCCTCAGCCAGTACCGCTGCTTTGGTCGCGGTGGTCAGTCCTGCGGTGGTCATGAGCTGTACGCGGAATTCTCTTCGACGTAGGCATGCGACAGGTCGGTGGTGCGGATGGTCGCCTCGTGCTCCCCGACTGCGAGATCGACCACCACGTCGATGTCCTTGCCAGACAGGTCGACGTCCCGGGCACCCGGCGCACCGGCACCGTCGATGCATACCGCGGATCCGTTGAACGACACGCTGATCCGGTCGGCTTCCAGTTCCACCGGGGCGATGCCGACGGCTGCCAGCACCCGGCCCCAGTTGGGGTCGGAGCCGAACAACGCAGTCTTGACCAGGCTGTCGCGGGCCAGCGCGCGGGCAGCCACCAGGGCGTCGTCCTCGCTGGCCGCGCCCTTGACGGTGATCGCGATGCGCTTGGTGACACCTTCGGCGTCGGCCTGCAGCTGGGCACACAGGTCGTCACAGACGGTGAACACGGCCTCATCCAACTCGCTTTGGCTGGGCCGGATTTCGCTGGCGCCCGAGGACAGCAACAGGACGGTGTCATTGGTGGAGCAGCTGCCGTCGATGTCCAGCCGGTCGAACGTCTTCGCGGCGGCATTCTTGAGCGCCAGGTTGAGCGCGTCAGCGTCAGCCACGGCATCGGTGGTGATGACCACCAGCATGGTGGCCAGCGACGGCGCCATCATGCCTGCGCCCTTGGCCATGGCGCCCACGGTCCACTTGTCCGGATGGTGCAGCGCAACCTGTTTGGGCACGGTGTCGGTCGTCATGATGGCCCGGGCGGCCTCGTCGCCGCCGGACAGCCCGCCGGCCATCTCATGCACGATCTCGGTGACGCCGGCGAGCACCTTGTCCATCGGCAACCGGTCGCCGATCAAGCCCGTCGAGCACACCGCCACCTCGACAGCACCGGTCTCGGTACCCCAATCCGACAGGGCGACCGCGACGGCCTCGGCGGTCTGGTGAGTGTCCTGGAATCCACCGGGCCCGGTGCACGCATTGGCGCCACCGGAGTTCAGGATGACCGACCGCAACCGGCCCGTGGTCAGCACCTGCTGGCTCCACTGCACCGGAGCGGCCCGCACCTTGTTGCGGGTGAACACTCCGGCGGCCGCCAGATCGGGGCCCTCGTTGAACACCAGCGCCAGGTCCGGCTTGCCAGAGGCCTTGATCCCGGCGGCAATACCGGCGGCCCGAAAGCCCTCCGGTGCGGTGACGCCCTGGTTGCGGTGCAAGGACGGGATCTCGGTCACGGTGCTACTCCCACGGTGGATAGTCCTTCGGTTTCCGGCCAGCCGAGTGCGATGTTCATGGACTGTACGGCGGCGCCGCCGGTGCCCTTGGTCAGGTTATCGATCGCGCACAGCGCGACGAGTGTCCGCGCATCCGCGTCGACAGCGATGGCAATCTGCGCGGCGTTGCTGCCGATTACCGACCCGGTCTTCGGCAGCTGCCCTTCCGGCAGTAGGTGAATGAACGGCTCACTGGCGTAAGCCTTTTCGTAGGCAGCCCGAATTTCGTCGACCGACGCGGTGGTGCGCGCCGTGCACGTGGCCAGAATGCCTCGCGAGGTCGGGATCAGCACCGGGGTGAACGACACCGTGACGTCCTGGTCCGTGACGGCCCGGAGCCCCTGGGCGATCTCCGGCGTGTGCCGGTGCGCGCCGCCGACGTTGTAGGCCCGGGCCGAACCGATGACCTCAGCCGCCGACAGATCGACCTTGCCCGACCGGCCCGCGCCTGAGGTGCCACTGACCGCGACCACGGTCACGTTGGGTTCGACGAGCCCCGCGGCGACGGCCGGCACCAGGGCCAGCAGCGCCGAGGTGGGGTAACAACCCGGCACCGCAACACGTTTGGTGCCCTTGAGTTTGTCGCGGCCGCCGGGCAACTCGGGCAGCCCGTAGGGCCAGCTGCCGGCATGCTCGGAGCCGTAGAACTTCTCCCAGGCGGCGGCGTCGGTGAGCCGGAAGTCGGCGCCGCAGTCGACGATCAGGGTGTCGGGGCCGAGTTGCTGTGCCAGTGCGGCCGAATGTCCGTGCGGCAGAGCCAGGAACACCACGTCGTGGCCGGCCAGCACGTCGAGTTCGGTGGGCTGCAGCACCTGCTGCGCCAACGGCAGCAGGTGCGGGTGGTGCTCGCCGACCGTGCTGCCGGCATTACCGGCCGCGGTCAGCGCACCGATGGTGAGGCGACCGTCGGCATAGGCCGGATGGCCCAGTAAAAGCCGCAGAATCTCGCCGCCGGCATAGCCACTGGCGCCGGCCACCGCCACAGAAGTCATGACCCCAATTCTGCATGGTTATGCATCAACTTGCAAACTCATTAATAGAGACGTCGGCCCACCTCAGCGACGCTGCTCAGCACCAACCCGCTCGGTAGCCAGCGCCACCGCGGCGTCGCGAGCCGCGCTGGCCTCATCCTCGGTCAACGTCCGATCGGCTGCCCGGAACCGCAGCGCAAGGGTCAGAGACCTACGACCCTCGCCGATCTGCGGGCCGGTGTAGACGTCGTACAACCGCACATCCTCCAGCAGGTCGCCGGCGCCCTCGCGCACCACGTCGACCACCGCCGCGGCGGCCACGTCGTCGGCGACGATCAGACTGACGTCCTGGAACACCGCCGGATACGGCGACACCGACGGCACGATCGAGCGCTCGATCACCGGGATGGCGTCCAGGTCCAGTTCCACCGCACAGGTGCCCTTGGGCAGACCCGTGCGCTCGATGACGGCCGGATGCAGCTGGCCGGCATAGCCGATCACGGTGTCACCGACGAACACCTCGGCGCAGCGGCCTGGATGCCACGGCAGTTCCTGCGCCGACCGCAACGTCACCTCGACACCACACGCCCGCGCGATGATCCGCACGGTCTCGAACGCATCGGTCGCGTCGACCGCCCGGCCTTGACCCCACGGCCCCGCAGGTTCACGCAGGCCGGTCAGCACCGCAGCGACGTGCAGGGGCTGCCGCGGCAGCGCCTGGTCGATCTCGGCCCGCTCGGCGTCGGTTGGACGCCGGTCGACCGGGATCGGGGCCAGCGCCTTGGTGTGCGGCGTGGCTTGCACCACCTGTTCGATGCCGAACAGCGCCACGTCGGCGGCACCACGAGACACGTTGCGCACCAAGGCTTCCAGCAGACCGGGCAGCAACGTGGTGGCCAACGCGGGCCGGTCCGCCTCCAGCGGGTTCAGCACCGAGATGGTGGCGCGCCGCGTGTCGTCGGCCGCCAGCCCCCAGGCGTCCAAGACCCCGGCGGGCAGGAACGGCGTCGGCAGGACTTCGACGAAACCGCCCAGCGCCAACGACTTGCCGATGGCGCGACGACGCTGCTGGGCCGCGGTCAGGCCGCGGCCGGCCGGCGCCTGCGGCAGCACCGACGGAATGGTGTCGAGGCCTTCGAGCCGGAGCACTTCCTCGACCAGGTCGGCGGGCTGTGTCAGGTCGGGTCGCCAACTCGGCGGCACCACGGTGGCGGTGGCACCGCCGACTGTCACCGAAGCGCCTATCTGAGTGAGCCGGCGGACCGTGGTGCCCTCGGGATAACTGACGCCGGCGATCCGGTCCGGCAGGTCCAGCTCGATGGTGACCGGCGGCTGCGACCAGTCCGGTGCAGCGCCCTCGCAACGCCAGTCGGTGAGGGTGGGTTCGGCTGTGCCACCGGCAATCTCAGCCAGCAGCGCGGCGCAGCGGTCGAGCGCAGCGCGCGAGATGGCCGGGTCGACCGAACGCTCGTAGCGTCGGCCGGCCTCGCTGACCAGATGCAGCCGGCGTTGGGTGCGCGACACCGCAGCCGGATCCCATACTGCCGCCTCCAGGAGCACGTCCTTGGTGGAGTCGCGAACCTCGGTGGTGCCGGCGCCCATCACGCCGCCGATGGCCGCGGTGGCTACGTCGTCGACGATGAGTACGTCGCCCGGATCGAGCTTTCGCGTGACGTCATCGAGGGTGACGACCGTCTCCCCCGGGCCGGCGAACCGGACCTCGAAACCGCCGGTGATCAGGCTGCGATCGTGGGCGTGCATCGGATGGCCGAGTTCGAGCATCACGTAGTTGGTGACGTCGACGGCCGGTGAGATGGCGCGGATGCCGGACAGCAGCAGACGGCGCTGCAACCACCACGGCGACACCGCAGCCGGATCGATGCCGGTGACCGGGCGCAGCCCGAAGCGCAGGACGCCGGTTCCCGGCTGCACGGTCAGCGGCCAGGCCTCACCCTCGACCGGCAGCGCCGGAACATCGGCGGGGTCGACGAAATCCAGGTCGTAGGCACAGGCGATCTCGCGCGCCATGCCGCGGACGGACAGGCAGTAGCCGCGGTCCGGGGTTACGGCGAGGTCGAACACCACGTCGTCCAGCCCCAGCACCTCAGCGCCCGACGCGCCCGGTTGGGCGGTGCCCGGCGGCAGCACGATGATGCCGGAATGGTCTGAGCCGAAGTTCAATTCGGCCGCCGAGCAGATCATGCCGTCGGAGACCTTGCCGTAGGTCTCGCGGGTGGCAATCTTGAAGTCGCCGGGCAGCACACAGCCCGGCAGCGCCACCACGACCAGATCGCCGACCGCGAAGTTCCTTGCCCCGCAGACGATGTCGCGCGGTTCAGCTTCACCGACGTCGACCTTGCAAGCCCGGATGGGCTTCTTGAACTCGGTGAGCTCCTCGATCTCGACGACCCGACCGACGGTCAGCGGACCGGTGACCGGCCCGGCACTGATGACGTCCTCGACCTCGTGGCCGATCCGGATGAAGGCCTGCTCCAACTCTTCTGGCGAAACATCCCAGCCGGGGGCACCGGCCTGGACGGCTTCACGCAGCCAGCTGTAGGGAAGACGCATCAGGCACCCACCCCGAACGGCAGGGAGAAGCGCACGTCGCCTTCCACCATGTCGCGCATGTCGGGAATTCCGTTACGGAATTGCAGGGTTCGCTCCAATCCCATGCCGAAGGCAAATCCGGAGTATTCGTCGGGGTCAATACCGCAGGCCCGCAACACATTCGGGTTGACCATGCCGCAGCCGCCCCATTCCACCCAGCCCGGGCCGCCCTTTTTGTCCGAGAACCACACATCGACCTCGGCTGACGGCTCGGTGAACGGGAAGAAGTGCGGGCGGAAGCGGGTGCGTCCCTCGGGACCGAACTGGGCCCGGGCCAGCGCGTCCAGCGTGCCGCGCAGGTTCGCCATGGTCAGGCCCTTGTCCACCGCCAGCCCCTCGACCTGGTGGAAGACCGGGGTGTGGGTGGCGTCCAACTCATCGGTGCGGAAGGTGCGCCCGATCGACACGATGTACACCGGCAGTTCGCGCTCGAGCAACGTCCGGATCTGGACCGGCGAGGTATGCGTACGCAGCACCTGACGCGACCCGTCCGGCGCGACGTGGAACGTGTCCTGCTCGCTGCGAGCCGGATGGTCCGGCGGGAAGTTCAGCGCATCGAAGTTGAACTGCTCGGTCTCGACTTCGGGGCCCTCGGCCAGCTCCCAGCCCATCGCCACGAAGGTGTCGGCGACGTTCTCGGCCAGGATTGTGATCGGGTGCCGCGCGCCGATGGGCTGGCGGGTGGACGGCAAGGTGACGTCGATGCGCTCGGCCACCAGGGCCGCGGCGTCGCGTTCGGCGCGGAGCACCACGATGCGGTCGTCGTATGCCTGTTGCGCGGCGGTGCGCGCGACGTTGACGCGCTTGCCGGCGTCTGCGCGGGCTTCCTTGGGCAGCGCGCCAAGTGCCTGGCGGGCCACCGCGATGGGCGCCTTGTCGCCGAGGTGCTCGGTCTTGGCGCGGGCCAGAGCGTCGAGGTCAGCGGACTGGTCGAAAGCGAGACGGGCGGCATCGACCGCCGCGGTCAGCTCTTCTTCCGACAGGCCTGTCGAAGGCCCGCCACTATGTTCTTCACCCTGCTCAGCCACCCCGAGATCATAGCGACGATCACCGGACCGGCCGCGATACCCTCACGCGGTGCTCTTACGTCCGATGCTCGTCGCGGGTCTGTGGTTGTGTGCAGTGCTTACCGCCCTCGCGGCAGTGACCCTCGATCTGCGGTGGGCGGTGCCTGCTGTGCTGGTCCTGCCTCTGGCGGTGCTGGGCACCTGGGATTTGTTGCAGAAGCGGCACTCGATCCTGCGGACGTACCCCGTCCTGGGCCACATCCGGTTCCTGATGGAGCTCCTTCGCCCAGAGATCCGGCAGTACTTCATCGAGTCCGATACCGAAGCCACCCCGTTCGACCGCGAGACTCGCGATCTGGTCTACGAGCGGGCCAAGGGCACCAAGGGCGACGAACCGTTCGGTACCGACCGCGATGTCAACGCGGTCGGATATGAGTTTCTCCGGCATTCGCTGCGGGCCCGCGCCGCTGACGAATTCAATCCCCGGGTGCGGCTCGGCGGGCCTGATTGTTCCCGGCCGTACGACATCGCCCTACTGAACGTGTCAGCCATGAGTTTTGGCGCGTTGTCGGCCAATGCCATCGAGGCGCTCAACCGTGGGGCGGCACTCGGCGGATTCGCCCACGACACCGGTGAAGGCGGCATCAGCCCCTACCACCTGCACGGCGGCGACCTGATCTGGGAGATCGGCTCGGGGTATTTCGGCTGCCGGGACGCCGAAGGTCATTTCGATGCGGATACCTTCGCCGAGAAGTCAGCGCTACCGGCGGTCAAGGCCATTTCGATCAAGCTGTCGCAAGGCGCCAAGCCTGGCCTGGGCGGCGTCCTACCCGGCGCGAAGGTCAGCCCGGAGATCGCAGCCACCCGCGGAGTCCCACCGGGGCGCACTGTGGTGTCCCCGCCGTCGCACAGCGCATTTCATACCCCGACCGAGTTGATCGAGTTCGTCGCGACGCTGCGCCGACTGTCCGGTGGCAAGCCGGTCGGATTCAAACTGTGCGTGGGTGCGCGGACCGAGTTCTTGTCCATCTGCAAGGCAATGCTGGCCACCGGCATCACACCGGATTTCATCATCGTGGACGGCGCTGAGGGTGGCACCGGCGCGGCACCGCAGGAATTCGAGGACCACGTCGGCATGCCGCTCACCGAGGGCCTGATGCTGGTGCACAACAGCCTGGTAGGGACCGGGCTGCGCGACCGGATCCGAGTGGGTGCCGCAGGCAAAGTCGCCAACGGCGTGGACATCGTCAGCCGGATCTGCCAGGGCGCCGATTTCACCTTGGCGGCGCGGGCGATGATGTTCGCCGTCGGCTGTATTCAGGCCCGCACTTGCCACACCAACCGCTGCCCTACGGGAGTGGCCACTCAAGATCCCGCACGGGCCCATGCGCTCAACGTTCCGGACAAGGCCACCCGGGTCCACAACTTCCAGCGCGGGACGGTGGCCAGCGCGGCGCAGATCGTCGCGTCGATGGGATTGGACGGCTTTCACCAGCTGTCACCGGCGATGCTGAACCGGCGCGCGGACAGTCAGCGCACCTACACCTATGCCGAGATCTACGAGTGGCTGGCGCCGGGCGAGCTGTTGACTCATCCGCCCGAGTCCTGGCGCGCCGACTGGGCCGCGTCCCGGGCTGACGATTTCGCCTGACACCATCGGGACACCACGGCGGTGACAGTGGCACCGAGCAAACTTGCCGGGACTCCGACCAGCGCCAGTTCCGGGGTGTGGACCAACACGAGGTATCCGAAGCACACCCCGATGCGGAACAGGGCGCTCTGCAGACGCGTCCAGCGCGCCGGCGGTTCCAGGCGCATCGAGATCAGCATGCCCAGCACCAGCGCCACCACGTGACCGCTGTCGGTGAAGTCGCGGCTCGTCACCAGGACGCCGACCGCCCCCGCCAGCCACCAGCCGATCCATGCCGGCTTGACGCGCGCCGGCACCACCGCGGTCAGCGCACCGACCACAGCCATCACCCCGTAGCTGACGCCGACGTCGGCGACGCGGCTGATCGATCGCGGTAGCCAGCCCAACTCGACTGCGATGACCAACCCCGCCGCGACGATGAGCGTGGTCATGACGTGACCGACCGCAAATACCACCAGCAGCCTGCGGCTATGCCAAAGCAGCTCCGCAGCGGCCAGTAGGCAGAGCATGGCAGGCAGCCAGAGGAGGAACATGTCGCCGTCGGCAATGAAGGCGCTACCGAGCAGCGTGCCGAGCCGGCCGTGCGCGAGATTGTGCAGATTGGTGCTGGCGTGCTCAGTCACCCGGTCCCGCACCTTCGGGCCCAGCAACCCCAGCGTCACCGTCACTGCGATCAGCAGCACGGCGTACGTGAGGGTGAGCCGGACCCGGCGCAGCCGGGACCACATCTGCATCAGCTCCGCCTCCTAACCATCTAGTCGGCTACGCCCCCAACCGCCTTGTCGGCTACCCCTCCGCAACATCCCCGTCATCCGGCTCGGTCCCCGCGTCCTTGCGCGGCCTGATCCAGTACATGGACAAGTCCTCGGGCACCCCTGCGATCTTCGCCGCAAATAGCTGTTTGCGCACCTTCTTCGGCGTCACACCGATGGCGTCCAAGTACTGCTTATCGATTCGTCCCAGGGTGGGCTGCGAGACGATCAGGCCGCCCTTTGCGGCTCGTTCCATGACCCGCGCCGCGATGTTGACGTCGACGCCGAGCCAGTCCGACCCGATGCGCTGCGGACGCCCGGTGTGGATGCCGGCCCGCATCGTCGGCCGGTATCCGTCGATCTCGACCTCGCTGAGCGCGTCGAGCGCCGTAACGACGGCGCGCAACGCGGTGACGGGGTTGCGGAACACCGCCATCGACCCATCGCCCATGCGTTTGACGATGTGCCCGCCGGCCTCCAGCAGCGGCGGTTCGAACACCTGGGCCACGCGCCGCAACAGCCGCAGCGTGGTTTCGTCGCCGACGCTCAGCGACCAGTTCGAGAATCCGACCAGATCGGTGAACACGATCGTCACTTCCGGGTTCACCGGCCGCCCGGAGACGCGCTCGGTCAGCGCCTGCCACACCTGCAGGCCGGCGAGGCCCACTTCGTGGGCTGCCCCGCGGGGCATCAGCCTGTCTGCCGCCCGCGCGACGGCCCGCGGGCCACCTTCGCCAGCAGTCGACAACGGGTCACCGAACTCCGGGTCGCCCGGCAGTGACCGACGCGCCCGCCTGATGAAATCGATGACAGCCGGACTGTGATTGGTGTCCTGAAACCACCCCAACGGTCCATTTGAGCCGGACGTGACGCATTCCGGCACGCCGATCTCTCCCACACCGTCGGATCGTTCTTCGAACGATTCGACTTCCACGACGCCACCCTAGGGGGCGGTTGACGGCACCGGCAACGACCGCCGGCGGAGCGTCACAGTAGACGCTGCTCACACCAACGGGCATCAGCGGGAAACCGGCTGGTCACCGGCTTGTGGCGAAGTGATGGACAGTCCGTAACGGCGCCCCCGACGACTGCCGCAAATCATGGACAACGTACGTTGTCACGATTATCGTGGCGGCGAGCACCCTCGGTATCAACGACGAGCGAGGACACCATGAACGCCAGTTCGGTCACTACTTCTCCGGCGGCGCCGGCCGGCAAACCGGCGCCCGGCGCGGCGCCACTCGGGCCCGACTCCCTGACCTGGAAATACTTCGGCGACCTGCGCACCGGCATTCTCGGTGTGTGGATCGGCGCCATCCAGAACATGTATCCCGAACTCGGTGCCGGCGTGGAGGACCACTCGATTCTGTTGCGGGAACCGCTGCAGCGGGTGGCGCGCTCGGTGTACCCGATCATGGGAGTGGTCTACGACGGCGACCGCGCGTCCGACACCGGAGCGCAGATCCGCGGTTATCACGAGACCATCAAGGGCGTCGACCATGACGGCCGCCGGTACCACGCGTTGAACCCCGAGACCTTCTACTGGGCGCACGCGACGTTCTTCATGCTGATCATCAAGACCGCGGAGTACTTCTGCGGCGGCCTGACCGAGGCCGAGAAGCGCCAGCTGTTCGACGAACACGTGCAGTGGTACCGGATGTACGGCATGAGCATGCGGCCCGTGCCGAAGACCTGGGAAGACTTCCAAACCTATTGGGAACACAAATGTTCCGAGGAGCTGGAGATCAACCGGGCCACCCTCGACATCTTCACCATCCGGATTCCCAAGCCGTGGTTCGTGCTGCTGCCCACCCCGGTGTGGGACCAGATGTTCAAGCCACTGGTGGCCGGGCAACGGTGGGTCGCCGCCGGGGTGTTCGACCCGGCGGTACGGGAACGCGCGGGCATGCGCTGGACGCCAAGCGACGAGGTGGTGCTGCGTCTACTCGGCAAGGCCGTCGAGCTGGCATTCCTCGCCGTACCCGAGGAGATTCGTTTGCACCCAAGGGCATTGGCCGCTTACCGACGCGCAGCGGGTGAGCTGCCGGCGGACGCGCCATTGATCGAGGCGCCGGGATTCATGGCCCCACCCAAAGATCGTTGGGGCCTGCCGATGCATTATGTGCCACGTCACAAGTCGTTGATCGAACGTGCCGGTTCACTGGTACACACCACGTTTTCGTTGGCCGGTCTGCGCCCCGCGCGCAACCGGACGATCCCCGGAAAGGCTGCCTGAACACATGCTTGATTGGTCCGACGTCGACCTTGCCGTGCGCGACGCCGTCCGGCAGTTCGTGGACAAAGAGATCCGGCCGCACCTCGATGAGCTCGAGGGCGGCGACATGGAGCCCTACCCGATCATCCGGAAGCTGTTCGCCACCTTCGGAATCGACGTGATGGCGCGCGAATCGCTGGAGCGGCGCCTGTCTCGCTTGCGCTCCGGCGAGGCCTCGGACGGCAAGCCGCGGGCGTCAGGCGGGATGTTCGGCGGCGGGCCCGACCAAGCCGGCGTGGGCATGGTGCTGATCAGCGAATTGTGCCGGGTCAGTTCGGGTCTGGTGACCGGCGTGGGCGTCAGCCTCGGCCTCACGGTGCCCACGATCCAGAGCCGGGGCACTCTGGCCCAGCAGGAACGCTGGTTGCCCGGCCTGGTGACGTACGAGAAGGTCGGCGCCTGGGCGATCACAGAACCCGACTCCGGCTCGGATGCGTTCGGCGGCATGAAGTCCTATGTGGTGCGCGACGGCTCAGGAAATGGGGACTACATCCTCAACGGCCAGAAGACCTTCATCACCAACGGTCCGGATGCGGACGTCGTGGTCGTTTACGCCAAGCTGGACGAGGGCGACGGGGCCGACAAGCGGGACCGCAAGGTGCTGACGTTCGTGCTGGACCGCGGAATGGAGGGCTTCGTTCAGTCAAAGCCGTTCCGCAAGATGGGCATTCACTCATCACGCACCGGCGAGCTGTTCTTCAACAATGTGCGGCTGGGCCGCGACCGACTGCTCGGCGAGACCGAGGACAATAAGGCCGGCGACGGCCGGGACAGCGCCCGCTCGAGCTTCTCGTCGGAGCGCATCGGTGTGGTGTCGATGTCGCTGGGCATCATCGAGGAATGTCTGCGGCTGTCCGTGGACTACGCCAAGACGCGGACGTTGTGGGGCAAGGAGATCGGGCAGTTCCAGCTGATCCAGCTCAAGCTGGCCAGCATGGAGGTGGCCCGAATGAACGTGCGCAACATGCTGTTCCGAGTCATTGAGTCCGGCCAGCAAGGTCGTCAGATTCCGTTGTCGGAGGCATCCGCGATGAAGTGGTATTGCTCGCAGGCTGCCACCGACGTCGCGATGGATGCCAT
>JARLGS010000291.1 GCA_031292695.1 Mycobacterium sp.
CAGCGCCACTCTCATCGGCGGGGCTGATCGACGTCAATGATTTCCCGATTGGTCTCATCGACATCGAACTGAGCATGCCGTCGGCCGAACTTGTCGACGACACGGCCGCGTTCCTGCTGCGGCCCGAGCAGGGACCGCCCGCAGCGGTTTTGAAGGTGGCTCGCGGCCTGCTGGGAGCCGCGGACCTGCGCACGCAGCGGCGCGTGCTCGCCGAACTTGCCATCCACTCGGGGCTCGACGAGGAATGGCGCGAACTGCTGCCGCGGATCCTGGCCTTCGACGAGCGCACCAATGCGACCGTGTCCGTGGAGTCCTATCGGCCGGGAACAGACCTGGCAGAGGTGCTGGCGCGCCACCCGCACCGTGTCGAGGAGCTGACCGCTGCGGCGCTGAGCGCCATCGCACCGCTGCACCGGCGGACTGCCACGTTCGTCGTCGTCGACAACGTCTGCCTGTTGCGGCGATGGGTCATCGAACCACTGGCCGGCCTGACGGATCTGTGCCGGAGGCTGGATCCTCATCGGGTTCCCGAGGTGGACCGGCTTGGAACGATGCTGCGGCAGGCCCTCGTTGGCTGGCGCATGCCGGTGAGCTGGACGCACGGCGACTACACCCCCGGCAACGTTCGGGTGGCCGGCGCGCGGGGCCCGGTCACCGGCATCGTGGACTGGGGCGGCGCGCGGCCGGGCCAGCCGGCGCTGATCGACGAGTACCTGATGATCCTGACGGCGAGCTGCCAGGTGGAGCGAGCTGAGCTGGGCACCGTGGTCGCTGCGCGGCTACGGGCGGGCGGCCTGTTAGACCGCGAGCGTAACGCGCTGCGTGCCGCACACGACCGAGCGGACGCGGACATTGGCCACCGTGAGCGCATCGACGAGCGTGTTGCCCTTCTATTGACCTGGCTGCACCATGCTGGCGACCTGTGCCGCAAGCGCGCCACCCATCCCAACCAGCACATCTGGTGGGCCACCAACGTGGCTCCGGTGCTTGACGCCGTCGCCGCGTGGCACGGATCCGACGGGTCAAGCGCGCGGGCCCGCGCGGGCCGCGGCACCGCAAACGGTGCTCCGATGACCACGTCACCGCCCGTCGAGGACGCCGCACAGGCCCCGGGAAATCAGGCCGATGGCTGAGCTGCAAAACGCACAACGAACGCTCACAGAACCAGGTCGGCCTGGTGGCCTGGCCGCTGTCGGTGCCGATGTAGCCGCGGCTCACCGGGGAACGTCGATCATGTTCGACGAGCGGGGCTCGGGGATGGTTCGGGAGGTCGTGGAGGATGGTCCGAGCGTCGCTGGCCGGCTTGCGTGTCTGGGCGCTCGGCTTACTATCCGGCCGGCCCTGGCTATTGGCAGCCACTTGGCGAACGTGCCGTGGCCATGGGGCCTCGTCGACTTCGCTGCCCGGACTGTGACGCCCGCGCCGGGCAGCGTTCGCGCCACGATTCGGTTGTCGCATTGCACCGCGCGATTGGTCCGCGCTGCTGGTGTTCTGCCCGCTGACGGCAGCCGGCGCGTCGTGTTGTACATGCATGGTGGCGCCTTTCTGACCTGTGGCGCCCACACGCATGACCGGCTCGTCACCATGTTGTCGCAGTACGCCGATACCCCGGTGCTGGTGATGAACTACCGAATGATGCCCAAGCATTCGATCGGTGTGGCGATCGATGATTGCTACGACGGCTACCGGTGGCTGCGTGGCGCGGGTTACCGGCCCGACCAGATCGTCGTGGCCGGCGACTCCGTTGGAGGCTACCTGTCACTGGTGCTGGCTCAACGGCTGCTCCACGAAGGCGAGCAGCTCGCGGCCATCGTCTGCATGTCACCGCTG
>JARLGS010000292.1 GCA_031292695.1 Mycobacterium sp.
CCACTTCCGGAGGAGGAGCCGCTGATCGCGCGTTCGGTGGCCAAGCGTCGCAACGAATTCATCACCGTGCGGCACTGTGCCCGTGTGGCGCTGGGCAAGCTCGGCGTCGGCCCAGTGCCGATCCTCAAGGGGGAGAAGGGCGAACCGTGCTGGCCCGACGGCATCGTCGGCAGCCTGACGCACTGCGAGGGATTCCGGGGCGCGGTGGTGGGCCGGGCCCAGCAGGTGCGCTCTGTCGGTATCGACGCCGAACCGCACGGCGTGCTGCCCAACGGGGTGCTCGGCGCCGTTGCGCTGCCCGCCGAGCGGACCGAGATTTCGGCGCTGCAGGGCAGCCTGCACTGGGACCGAATCCTGTTCTGCGCCAAAGAGGCGACCTACAAGGCGTGGTTCCCGCTGACGCACCGGTGGCTGGGCTTCGAGGACGCGCACATCACCTTCACCCTGGACTCTTCGGGCAGTGCGGGCACGTTCCGGTCCCGGATCCTGATCGACGCGGCCGCTGAGTCCGGACCGCCGCTGACCGAACTGCCGGGCCGGTGGTCGGTGTCAAATGGTCTTGTCCTGACGGCGATTTCGCTGTGAAGTCGGCATCCAGGCCCGCACCTGATCCGGGCCTGGTGATCATCGACAAGCCGGCAGGGATGACGAGCCACGACGTGGTCGGCCGGTGCCGGCGGTTGTTCGGTACCCGCAAGGTCGGGCATGCCGGCACCCTGGATCCGATGGCGACGGGCGTGCTGGTGGTTGGCATCGAGCGGGCCACCAAGATCCTGGGTCTGCTGACGGCCACCGACAAGACCTATGTCGCGACCATCCGGCTCGGCCAGGCCACGTCGACGGAGGACGCTGAAGGTGAAGTGCTGCAGACGGTTTCGGCAGCCCACGTGACCGAGGAGCAGATCGAGGCGGCGGTGGCCGCGCTGCGCGGCGAGATCGACCAGGTGCCGTCGGCGGTCAGTGCCATCAAGGTCGACGGTGAGCGGGCGTACAAATTGGTCCGTGAAGGCAAGGCTCCGGAATTGGCCGCCCGCCGGGTGAGGATCTCGCGGTTCTCGGTCGACTCGGTGCGACGCGTCGCGGACTTCGTCGACATCGACGTGACCGTGGACTGCTCGTCGGGTACCTACATCCGGGCGCTGGCCCGGGACGTCGGCATCGCGCTCGGCGTCGGGGGACACCTGACGGCGTTGCGGCGCACCAAGGTTGGCCGTTACGGCCTGGACGAGGCGCGCACCCTGGAGCAGTTGGCCGACGCCGCCGAGCTGAGCTACAGCCTGGACGCGGCCTGTCTGCTGGGGTTTCCGCGCCGCGACCTGACTGATGCGGAGGCCGAAGACACCCGGCACGGCCGGGCCCTGGCGCCGGCCGGTATCGACGGCACGTATGCCGCCACCGCCGCCGATGGGCGGGTGATCGCCCTGCTGGAGGACGGCCCCACACGCACCCGGAGCGTGGTGGTGCTGCGTCCGGCGACGCTCTAAGGTCAGCGCCCGACGTAGTCATGCCGTTGCTGACAGACGGGAATTCACTGATAGTCAGGGGTGCGGTGCGGTGGAATCCAGCCTCCGAATGCCCGCTCAAGTTCGACGGCGGCCGCGATAGTGAGATGGTCGTGATCGAGTTGCCCGGCCACTTGGACGCCCAGGGGTAAGCCGTTGGGTGCGAAACCGAGCGGGACCTGGGTGATGGGAAGCCCGGCCAAGGAGAATGCTGCGACACCGTTTACGCGCCACGGCTGAGCGGTAGTGGTGCCGTGGCGCGGGGCGACCGAGGCTGTGGTGGGGTGTAGCACGAGGCCGTCGCCGATCGCTTCGCCCATCGCTTCCTCAACGGCATGTGCGGTCCGAACCAGTTGCCGGACAAGTTGTCTCGGAATGAGCGACTCGAGTTTCTCGCCGATGACCAGTGCGCGCATCGGTGCGGTGTGGTTTCCATGCCGGGCGCACAGTTCCCGCAGCGCCAGCGGTCGTGCGCCCTGCTCGTTCATGACGTCGGCGAACCGTCGACCGGTCTCTTCGGCGAGGACAATCGTGGTGAGCAAACCGATGGTTCGCAGCGATTTGAGCGAGCGGTATTCGATTGTGGCGCCGGCTGTTTCCAGCGCCGCAGCGGCGCGGTCTCGCGCGCGAAGCATCTGGCGTGCAGCGCCAGGCAGAAAGGCGTCGTCGATCAGCGTGACTCGAATACCGCGCAGGAGGGCACGGTCGGGGTCGGGCAGTTCCATGGGATGCACCAGCGGGTC
>JARLGS010000293.1 GCA_031292695.1 Mycobacterium sp.
CCAGCACGGCGGCGTTGCGCCGGCTGGCGGCGGCTAGAACGCTGCGCCCCATCGCCTGCAGGGTGGCCTCGCGCGCCGGCGCGCGGGTCATGAACTCGGTCAGGATCGTCAGCGCCACCAGGATAATCGCGCCGACCAGCGCGGTCAGCCCGATCATGGTGTGGAA
Source organism: Mycobacterium sp. (assembly GCA_031292695.1). GTDB lineage: Bacteria > Actinomycetota > Actinomycetes > Mycobacteriales > Mycobacteriaceae > Mycobacterium. The sequence goes on from JARLGS010000293.1 coordinate 167, forward strand.
CACGAAGCAGATCGCCAGATAGAGCGGCAGCCACGGCAGGTCGAACAGCGCGCTCGGCCCCATGCCCGACAGAAAGGTGCGGACGTTGTCGAGGTCGCGCAGCGGCTGCAGCCCCTCGCCCCGGCTTCCCGCCGTCAACGGCAGCCGCACCACGGTCTCGAACACCCGTGAGCTCAGCGCCTCGTCCAGCGCGGTCCCGATCCGCACCAGGATGCGCCCGCGCAGCAGATCGAGGATGCCTTGCGCGATATACATGCCGCCGGCGAGGATGATGAGGCCGACCAGGGTCGGCACGCTGCGGCTCGGCAACACCCGGTCGTAGACCTCCAGCATGAAGATCGAGCCGGTCAGGTACAGCAGGTTGATCATGCAGCTCATGGCGCCGACGCCGAGGAAGGCGCCGCGGCAGGCGCGCAGCGCCGCGCCGAGCTCGGTCTTGGCCGGAACGGAAGCGGATCGTGGCTGGCCGCTCTGCATCGTCAAAAATCCCTGGAGCGGTCCCGAGCCGACTGGGCTGGCGTCGAATCCCCGCCGAAATCCAAGGCATTATGCCACGGGCCGTCCGATTTGGGCAGGGCCGCCGCCGGCACAGTTAACGGCAGCGGTCGGGCGATCGCCGGCCGGCCCGGCCGCGGTGCGCCCCAGGCGAGATCGCCCCTCGCCGGATCGAGGCGGCGCTTCTCGATGACCCATGATTCATGTCATCTAGAGCGGGGCGACCGGTTCAAGGGCGTCCGGAGACGGACCCGGAGGTGGGGATGGCGATAGTCGCGACGGGCACGGTGCCGCAGCCGGCACGACCGCACGAGCCGATCCGCGCCCTGCTGCGGGCCGGCCGGAACGACGAAGCCATCGTCCGGCTGTGCGCGATCACTCTGACCCACCCGACCGACCTCCTGGCCAGGGAGTTGCTGTTCGATGCCTTCTTCCAGAAGCGCGACTGGGCGCCGGCGCTGGTCCTGATCCAGGACCTGGTCCGCGCCCAGCCGGACATCGTGCGGCTGCAGAAGGCCCTGATCGTGACGCTCTCCAACATGAAGCGCTTCGAGGAGGCGATCGCGCAGGCCGCCGCATACGTCGGACGGCACGGCGAAGACATCGCCGTGCTCGACGCCCTCAAGGTGGCGAATTTCTACACCGGCAAGATCGATGAAGCGGTTCGGCACGGCCAGCACGGGCTCGAGCTGCGGGACCAGGAAGCCTGCCGGAATCCACCGCCGCTCCCGATGACCGAGCCCGCCGGTCCGCCATCGGGGCAAAACGTCATCTCGTTTTCGCTGTGGGGCGATGCCCCGTTCTACTGCTACGGCGCGATGATCAATCTGGTGCTGAGCCGGACGGTGTATCGGGGCTGGATCTGCCGGTTCTATGTCGACGCCTCGGTGCCGCCGGCCTGCGTCGCCTTCCTGCGCGACAACGGCGCCGACGTCCGCGACATGGCGGACGAATATCCCGGCGTCGGCCTGTTCCAGCGCTTCCTGGTGATGAACGATCCGACGGTGGGGCGCTTCCTGGTCCGCGATTGCGATGCGCGGCTCTCGGTGCAGGAAGCCGATCTGGTCTGGCAGTGGATCGCCAGCGGCTATCCGTTCCACGCGGTGCGCGATCATGTGCTGCACAATGAACTGATGATCGGCTGCCTGTGGGCCGGGCGGACCGACTGCGGCATCGATATCGTCGAGCTGATGCGGCGGTATTTCACCTTCGGGCCGACGGCGAAATACGGCCACGACCAGCGCATGCTGGGCCAGATGCTGTGGCCGCTGATCCGCAATCGCTGCCTGGTCCACGACAAGCATTACCGGCTGCCCGGCGTCAACACCGTGCGGCTGCGCGACCCGAACAGCCATTTCGGCGGCGGACACCAGAATATCAAGGCCGTGCTGGCGGAAGTCGATCGGCTCGGGATTCCGCGGCTGCTCTAGCGCGTTCGCGGCATCACCCCGAAACCATCAGACCGGCGCCGACTTTTTTGGAATCCCGACCGACACGATGTCCAGGCGAAAAGATCTCGGCAGATTTCCAACAGCGCGAGAGCGACGCGCCAAGGTGCTAGCTGATGTGGTGCGGTGAGACGATGAAGTCGCTGACATGCAGGCTGCCCGCGGCCACATTTTGCAGCGTAATGGTATTGCTGCTGTCGAGGGTGATCAGCGAATCCAAGCCCTGCGTCGACACATGCGATGCCAGCCAGCTGGCATCGAGGGTGGAAGCGTCCACGACATTTGACAAAGCCCGCAGGTCGATATGGTCCTGGCCCGGCGCGAAATCGGTAATGGTATCGTTGCCGGTATTGGGAGCGAACACGAACTGGTCGGCACCGGCTCCGCCCGTTAGAATGTCCTGATAACCGGTCGCGAAAATCACATCCTTGCCGGCCGTTCCCGTCAGCGTCACCACGTCGGTCGGCTGGTGGCTCGCAATGTTGAAAATGAAATTGACAGTGTCGCTCGCGCCGAAGCCGTCGGCGACGGTCACCGTGACCTTGTCGGTCGCGGGCGGCGACGCGCCCTGATCATAGGTGACGCCGGTCGCCAGCGCCGCGTTGACATCGGCCAGGAGACCGCTGCCGGACGGCACTGTCACCGAGGTCTCCGGCGCACCCGCCGTCGATGCTGTCAGCGTGTACATCTCGGTGGCGGTCTTGGCATCGGGATCGGAGACCGTCAGGCCCGAAATCGTGGTCGTCGGATTGCCGTTCGTATCGGCACCCGACGTGAGGCTGAAACTGTCGGTGTTGATGACGGGCGCATCGTTGGTTCCGTTGATGGTGATATCCACCACTTGGGTCGCGAGGCCGCCATGATGATCGTCGACCTGCACCGTGAAGCTGTCGGCCAGGGTCTCGCCGACCGCCAGCGCATCAACGGCACCGCTGTCATTCACCGTGTAGTGCCACACCCCGTTCGCATCAACGCTCGCCGCGCCGTAGGCCGCAGCGGCGCTCACTGTGAACGCATGGGTGTCGTGGGTGTCGACGTCGCTGTAGGTGACCTGCCCGGTCGCCGTCATCGACGAACCGTCGTCGCCCTCCGACACCGTACCGCTCTGCGCCGCCGAGGTGATCACCGGTACGTCGTTGGTGCCGTTGATGGTGATGTCCACCACCTGGGTGGCGAGGCCGCCATGGTGGTCGTCGACCTGCACCGTGAAGCTGTCGGCCAGGGTCTCACCAACCGCCAGCGCATCGACCGCACCGCTGTCGTTCACCGTGTAGTGCCACACCCCGTTCGCATCAACGCTCGCCGTACCGTAGGCCGCCGCGGCGCTTACCGCGAACGCATGCGTATCGCTGATGTCGACGTCGCTGTAGGTGACCTGCCCGGTCGCCGTCATCGACGAACCGTCGTCGCCCTCCGACACCGTACCGGTCTGCGGCGCTGAGGTGATCACCGGCGCCTCATTGGCGCCGTTGATGGTGAACGTCACGTCCCTGGTGGTGCCGTCAAGTGAGGTCACCGTGAAGGTGTCCACCTTGGCCTCGCCGGCCGCCAGATACTCCGCCGCCGAGTTGGCCACCGTGTAGGCGTAGGTGCCGTCGGCGTTCAGGCTGAGCGAGCCGAGGTCGCCCTCCGCCGCCGTCACCGCGGTCTGGAACAACGACTGGTCGTGATCCGGATCGTTGATCGAGATGCTGCCGGTCGCGACCAGGTTGCCGTTGATATCCACATCGGTGTTATCGGTCACCGACGCCGACGACGGATCGCCGATCGTCGGCGCGTCGTTGGTGCCGGTGATCGTGATCGTCACCGGCTGGGTCGAGGCGACGTTGTGGTTGTCCGTCACCGTCACATCGTAGGTGACCGTCAGCGTCTCGCCGGCGGCGAGGAAGTCGAAACTGGCGTCGTCCGCGCTGTAGCTGAAGCCGACCGAGCCGGTGCCGCTGTGCGTGCTGTCGGTCTCGCTTAGGGTCAGCGTCGCCGCCGCCGTCAACGCGTCGGTTTGCGTCGTGGTCAGCGTGCCGCCCGACCACACATAGCTCGGCGCGGCCTGGCTCACCGTGTGCGTATCGTTCAGATCGGCGTCCGTGAAGCTCAGCGAGCCGCTCGCGGTATCGAACCCCACCGTCGCCCCGGTCGCCGTCAGATCCCCGGTCCCGCCGGCCTGCTCGGTGATCGCGTGGCTCGCCACCGCGTCCGCCGCCAATACCGGCGCGTCGTTGGTGCCGGTGACGACGATGGTCACCGGCTGGGTCGAGAACGTCCCGGTGGCGACGCCATCATGATAGTCGGCGACCGTCACGTTGTAGGTCACCGTCAGGGTCTCACCGGCGGCGAGGAAGTCGAAGCTCTTGTCGTCCGCGCTGTAGCTGAAGCCGACCGAGCCCGAGCCACTGCCGGTGCTGTCGGTCTCGCTCAGGGTCAGCGTCGCCGCCGCCGTCAAGGCATCCGTCTGCGCCGTGGTCAGGGTGCCGCCCGACCACAGATAGGTCGGCGCAGCCTGGCTCGCGACATGAGTATCGGTCAGGTCGACGTCGGTGAAGCTCAGCGACCCGCTCGTGGTGTCGACCGTCGTGATCGGCGCGTTGGTCAGGTCGGCCTGCTCGGTGATCGCGTGGCTCGCCACCGTGTCCGCCGCCAGCACCGGAGCGTCGTTGGTCCCGGTGATCGTGATCGTCACCGGCTGGGGCGAGGCGGCGGTGTGGTTGTCGGTCACCGTGACGTCGTAGTTGACGGTCGGCGTCTCGGCGGGGGCGCGGAATTCGAAGCTCTTGTCGTCCGCGCTGTAGCTGAAGCCGACCGAGCCCGAGCCACTGCCGGTGCTGTCGGTCTCGCTCAGGGTCAGCGTCGCCGCCGCCGTC
>JARLGS010000294.1 GCA_031292695.1 Mycobacterium sp.
CGCCGCGACTCCAGGTGCCATAAAGCCGCTCGAGACGGGCGCCGGGCGAGTTCCCCGAATCGGCAAGCGCTTCGCTCATCGCGGCCTTCATGATGCGGTTCGGGAGCACCTGCCCGCAGGGCAGCCGCAGGGGGTCATGCAGAGAAGTCATTCGATGGTCTTCCTCGCTGTAGAGGCTATTGGCGTATAAACGTAATATTATGACTGTAAGTTAATCGGGTATGATTCGCAAGGACGACTTTCAGCGACGACGGAGGACGCGAGCTGTGGCGAGGTACGACGCAGAGCACAAAGCCGAAACACGGCGGCGGATCATCGAAACCGCCGGCCGACGTTTCAAGCAGGACGGCATCGACGGTTCAGGTGTCGCCGCGCTCATGACTGATGCGGGGTTGACCAACGGTGCGTTCTACGCACACTTCGAGTCCAAGGACGATCTCGTCGCCAACGTGGTCGCCGATCAACTAGCCACCCAGCGTGCCGTCCTCGCCTCGCTACCCGAGGGCCGGGCGGCACTGGAGGAATTCGTGCGCGACTACCTCGCGCCCCATCATCGCGATAATCCGAGCACGGGCTGCCCCTCCGCTGCCCTGCTCGATGAGATCGGCCGCTGCGATGACGCCGTCCGCGATTCCTACACCGAGGGAATGCAATCCATCGTCGACGTAGTCGCGACGCACTTGTCTCCACACGACCCGTCCGCCGCACGCACAACGGCGCTCGGGCTGTACACGGTTCTCGTTGCCACCATGCAACTCGCACGCGCCGTATCCGATCGGGAACTCTCCGACGACTTACTCGAATCAGGCATTCGCAATGCACAGACCCTGCTGGACCGTGGGTGAGTATCCCTGGCTCCTCGGTCGAGCACCTGGCGCGGCTGCTTGCAGGCGTCAGTGGGACATCGGCTTGCGTTCCATCTATAACGAAGTTATATTCGTCCGATGCGTCGCAACCTAGCAGGTCGAAGAGTGGTTATCACCGGAGCGGCACGTGGCATCGGGGAGAAGGTCGCCCGTGTCGCCGCTGCCCGGGGCGCTCGGCTGGCGCTGATCGGACTGGAGCCCGATCGGTTGCGCACCCTCGCCGATGACCTGGGCACCGGCGCGTCGTGGTGGGAGGCCGATGTGCGCGATGGGGCTGCTCTGCGGTCGGCGATCGATGGTTGTGCCGAGACGATGGGTGGTATCGACATCGTCGTTGCCAATGCTGGGGTTGTGGCCTACGGGACAGTGCGCCAGATGGATGCGGCGTCGTTTGAGCGAGTGGTGGACATCAACCTGAACGGTGTGTTCCGCACCCTCAAGTACGCGACGCCGCATGTGGAGCGCAGTCGCGGCCATGTGATGGTCGTGGCGTCGGCGATATCGTTCACGCCGCTGGCTGGAATGGCCTCGTACGCCGCAAGCAAGGCCGGGGTCGAAATGCTCGCCCTGGCGTATCGCCAAGAGGTGGCGCACCTCGGTGTCACGGTCGGGCTTGTGCATCCCTCATGGATCGACACCGACCTCATTCGGGGCGCCGAGGCGGACATTCCCTCCTTTCAGGAGTTGCGCGCGCGGCTGCCATATCCCGGCAACGTCACGACCAGTGTCGACCGGACAGCGGTCGCGATAGTCGACGGACTCGTGCGCCGTCGCAGCCGGGTTTATGTACCGCGCGCCGTCGTCGTGGCCAACTGGGCGAAGGCGGCCGTGAACTCGCCGGCGGCCTGGCCCTGGATGAGGCGCTTCGCGGCCCAGGTCGTTCCCACCCTCGAGCGTGAGGTTGAGGCATTGGGGAGGCACGATCAACTCGTGCCAAGTGTCGGCAATACCACGTCCTAGATCACGTCGTCCTCTACGCCTGCCTGGCTTTCGCCAGCCCGCGCGATCGAGGTATAAATGCGCGCAGCCGCCTCGTGCGAGTTCTGGGCACGCTCACGCGTATCGCCCAGTCCCACAGAAAGATTCACGCCCAGTGGCAGCAGGATCTGCCTGACCGGCTCGTCAAAATCGACGAAGGTCTCCGCCAGCTCCAGGGTGATGAAGCCGTGCACGAAACTCCACAATTGGGCAGCTATAACGGCGGGGTCCTGTTGTCTGACCCTGCCCGAACTCACCAGCCGAGCGCACGCTTCTGCCACGTGAGCGTAAGCGCCCCGGAATGCCGGCGACCGACCACTCAAACGAACTTCTGAATCGGCCACCGGTCGGTAGGTCGAGCGAGTGGACAGCCCAAACATCAGGTCATACAGGTGGGGGTTCTCGCGGGCAACCCGCCGACACGTCAACGCCTGGACAGCCAGATCCGCGATCGGATCCTCCGTCACGGGCAACTGGGAAAACGCCCTGTCGAGCTCCTTGAACCCTCGGTCGATAACCGCACGCGTGAGCTCAGGAACCCCACCGAAGTAGTGGTACACCAACATGGTCGAGAGCCCACTCGCGGCAGCCACCGTACGCGCCTTGATGGCGGAAGGCCCCTGCTCGGCGAGCAGACTGATGGTGGCCTGAATGAGCCGCTCCGGCGCACCCTCCGCTGTCTCCTCATCTGACATGTCCGGCATGGTTTCTACCTCATCTCTCAGCGCAGTCCTGAGGGAAGTCGAACTGATCCCTTGCCAGACCAGTGTAACTTCGTTATATTAATCTGTAACTTCGTTATAGAGCCGTTTTCGACGGGAGGACACACCGATGACTGGCCACTTCGAGATAGACGATCGCGGAGCAGTCCTGATCGTGCGGGTCGACGGCGGGCAGCACAGCCTGTTCGGCCTGGATATCGCCAACCAGCTCGACGAGTTGGTGGACCGCGTCGACCGCGATCCAAACGCGCATGCCGTCGTGTTCACCGGGGCGCGTCCCGGCCGGTTCGTCAGCCATGCCGACGTGCGGTGGCTGCAAGAGGAGGGCGCTGCGGTCCCGAAGTTGGGCCGACGCGGCGCCTCCGCTGTCGCACGCGTCGCCCGACGCGCGGCCCGCGTCCTCGAGCCGGTGGTGCGCAGGACTCCGCTGCGGGGCGCCGTTCAGCTCGATCGCTTGCACGCGACGTTCATCCGGATGAACGCCAGCGGCGTCATCTTCGTTGCCGCTCTCAACGGTTCCGCGCTGGGCCTGGGTGCCGAATTCGCCTGGGCGTGCGATCTGCGTGTTATGGCCGATGGGGAGTTCTTCATCGGCCAGCCCGAAATACTGCTGGGAATCAATCCGGGCGGTGGTGGAACCCAGCGACTGACCCGACTGATCGGTACCCACCGGTCCTTGGTAGCCATCCTCGAGGGCAAGCCGTTCACGCCCGCGCAGGCGCTGGCCAACGGGGCCGTCGACGAGGTTGTGGCGCCGGACGACGTTGTTGCGCGGGCGACCGAACTTGCCGAACACTTCGGCAAGCGGACCAAAGGGGCAGTCGCGGCCGTCAAGCGATCGGTGTACTTCGGCGGCTCGATGTCGCTGTCAGAAGGGTTGCACGTCGAGCGCACCGAATTCCTCCAAACCGATCAGTCCGATGTCGGTCAGAAATTGATGCGCGACTACCTCGCGACCACAGACGCCACCGGCGAACTACCCCTCTACCAAGCGGACACCTACGCCCAAGCGCTCGAGTCGGGCCAGGTACGCAGGCTCGGCTCGACCAACGTGGCGGTGGGCCGGTAATGAGCACTGCACAGACCTTTACCCGTCACGATGTCTCGTTCACCTCCGGCGAGGACACCTGTGCCGCATGGCTTTACCTGCCCACCGGAGTCACCGCGCCGCCCGTGGTCATCCTCGGGCACGGCCTCGGCGCCACCCGCGAGATGCGCTTGGACGCCTTCGCCGAGCGGTTCGCACAGGCCGGTATCGCCGCCTTGGCCTTCACCTATCGGCACTTCGGCGACAGCGGCGGCCAACCCCGCCAGCTCCTGTCGATCAAGCGCCAGCTCACGGACTGGGACGCCGCCATCGGCTACGTGAGGGCCCGTCGTGACGTCGACGGCACACGAATTGCCGTCTGGGGCAGCTCCTTTGGCGGTGGCCACGCCATCACCGTCGCCTCACGCCACCCCGAACTGAAAGCGGCGGTGGCCCAATGCCCATTCACCGACGGCTTGGCCTCCGCACTCGCACTGGGCGCGTCTGAATCCCTCAAGGTGTTACGTACTGTTGCAAAGGATTTCGCTTCGATGATCGGCCGCCGGGCGCCCACGATGATTCCCCTCGCCGGCCCCCCCGGTTCACTCGCGCTGATGAACGCCCCAGACGCCCTTCCCGGCTACCAGGCGCTGCTGCCACCCGACGCGACCTTCCGGAACGAGGTTACGGCGCGGGTCGCTCCGACCATCATGGCCTACCGGCCCGGGCGCGCGGCGAAGAAGATTAAATTCCCAATCCTGTTCTGCGTCAGCAACACCGACAGCGTCACGCCACCGGCCCAAACCCTGCGATACGCGCGCACGGCACCACGGGGGGAGATCAAACGGTACGAAGCCGGCCATTTCGACTTCTATCTGGGCGACGCCTTCGAAGCGCTGGCACGCGACCAGGTCGAGTTTCTCACCCGCCACCTCCACCCGGCCCACCCAGCGGGCAGCCCACGCCGCGGCGCACCACTCATAACTATTAGGAGAACAACATGAACGACACCACCCACGCCATCAACCAGGAACCAGTCCGGCGGAAGCACACGATGAAAGCATTCGTTGTCAGTCGGTATGGGAAAGCGAACAGCGTTGAAGCTGTTGAACTTCCCGAGCCCGAACTGGGGGAGGGCGACGTATTGGTCCAGATTCACGCCGCCGGCGTAAATCCCTTAGATCTCAAGATTAGAAATGGCGAGCTCAAGGCCCTTCTGCCGTACAAGTTGCCGCTGGTGCTGGGTAACGATCTCGCTGGCATTGTCATTAAGGCCGGAGCAAATGTCGACCGATTCAAACCGGGAGACGAAGTCTACGCAAAGCCAGACAAGGATCGGATAGGCGCCTTCGCGGAGTTGATCGCAATCAGTGAGAACGACGTCGCGAAAAAGCCGCATCGACTGGACATGGAACAAGCAGCCTCGGTACCTCTAGTCGGTTTGACCGCTTGGCAAGCACTGGTAGACAAAGCGGGGCTGCAAGCCGGACAGAAGGTGCTCATTCACGCCGGTTCCGGAGGTGTTGGAACGATCGCCATTCAACTGGCAAAGCATCTCGGGGCCACCGTCGCCACCACCACGAGCACCGCGAACGTTGAATGGGTGAAGCGCCTCGGAGCCGATGTCGTCATCGACTACAGGAGTAATGACTTCGAAACCATCCTGCGCGACTACGACGTCGTCATCGACACCCAAGGCGGTCAGACACTCGAAAAATCCCTCCGGGTGCTCAAACCCGGCGGCAAAGTCATCTCGGTCGCCGGGCCGCCTGAGCCCGATTTCGCCAAAGAATTCGGGGCGAACTGGTTCTTGATACAAGCGATGCGTGCTCTCAGCTTCCAGATCCGGCGGAAAGCCAAACGCCGCGGGGTCACCTACTCGTTCTTATTCATGAAAGCAAGCGGGGACCAATTACGCGAGCTCGGCTCGCTCATCGATTCCGGCGCTATTCGTCCCGTTGTAGACCAGGTCTTTCCATTCCAATCCACCATAGAAGCTCTGGCATACGTCGAAAAGGGGCGCGCAAAGGGCAAGGTGGTCGTAAAAGTCAAGTGACAACCTCTCGACGCGTAACACTTCACGGTGCTCACCACACGTATGCGCAAGCCCGCGTATCGACGGGAAAAGGCGACAGCGACTCCGTGGGCGCATCGAATAGGTCAGCACCAGCTAGGCGCACCACCCGCAGCTGCCTGGATTCACTTCGGGACATCACCACTACACCCATCCGGCGCTGGCCCAGCGGCGCCGGCCCTGTGGGTCCGGCTTCCAGCCAGGGCCGGTTGCGGCCTGTTGATGCCATCAACACCTCTCGCGTATCCGCAGGTCGTTTCGCGTCGTTTCGCGTACTTTCGCGTAGCCAAATTCAGCGTTTCTGCAGGTCGAGCCATTTTATGCGCCGAGTTCGATTCCCGGCAGCTCCACAGAGAACACACTGGTCAGAGCCACAAGCTCTGGCCAGTTTTCTTTCTCATCAACATCTGACGCCCAGATCCTGGATTATCTTGTGCCACAGCGCTTACGGCGGTGTGCGACGTGGTGTGGAAGGCCTCGAGTTCACCAGTAATGTCGGACTCGGTGGGCTGCTAGATGATTTCGGTGATCCTGTGGGCGGCGAGTTCGCTGACACGCCGGCCGATCTCGTCGGCTGAGCCGGTCACGGCAGTCTGGGCAATGGCCTTCCAGCTGCCCGCCGCAAGGTCAAGTGCGCGATGTCAGCTTGGCGCGGAAGCCCGGTCCGGCTTCGGGTGTCACATTTCGCGCGGTGATCTCTTCGCCGCAGTGGGCGCAGATCAGGCGTGGATCGGCGAACTCGCCGCAGGTGTTGTGGCGCAGCACAATCGGTGGCCCATCTGGGTGCGGCAAGTGTTCGTCCCCCCACCGCATGAGGACGACGATCGCTCCGAAGAGATCGCGGCCTGCGTCGGTGAGCCGGTACTCGTGGCGCTCGGGATCCCGAGAATATGGCACCCGCTCAAGCAGGCCCACATTGACAAGCATCCGCAGCCGCGACGAGAGCGTGGGCCGCGGAATGTTGAGGTTACGCGCGAGTTGACCGAAGCGCTGCACCCCGAAGAACGCCTCGCGCAGGATAAGGAGCGTCCAGCGCTCACCGACCAGCTCGAGTGCCCGGCCGACCGACTCCGCTTCGAAGCGGTGGGACAGATCGGGAGCGGCCATAGTTCACCAACTGTACCCGGTTCAATTGCTGAACCATAGGTGGTAACTTAATTGAACCGTCACCGTTACCAGGAGCCCCGATGAATCAGCCGGACCTGACCGCCACGCCGCGTAGCAGAGCCGAGAGCGACATCGAGATCGAGATCCTCGCCGAGAAGATCGCATTTTCGGCCCGGGAGATGTCGGCGGATATCGACCGCAACCGCCGACTTCCAGACGAGCTGGTGGCCCTTCTGCGCGAGGCCGGGCTACTACGCGCCGGCATGCCGCGGGAGCTTCAGGCACTGGAGCTGGCGCCCGGACTGGCACTGCGGTGCGCCGAAGCGGTGGCGCGCGGCGACGCATCGGCGGGATGGTGCGTTTCGATCGCGATTACCAGTAGCCTGCTGGTCGCTTACCTGCCGGCGTCCAGCCGCGACGAAATGTTCGGTGACGGGCGGGGTGTCGCGGCCGGGGTGTGGGCGCCGCGCGGTACGGCGAGGTCAGTCGACGGCGGTGTTGTGGTGTCCGGGCGCTGGCCATTCTGCAGCGGGATTAGCCACGCCGACATGATGTTCGCCGGCTGCTTCGTCGACGAGCGGCGCGTGCCATCCGTCGTTGCACTGAACAAAGACGACCTGCAGGTCCTCGACACCTGGCACACGCTGGGCCTGCGCGGCACAGGCAGCCACGACACCGTTGCTGATGACGTCTTCGTGGCCGCCGATCGCGTGTTCTCGGTGTTTGACGGACCAGCCTTGGACCGGCCGCTGTATCGCTTTCCGGTGTTCGGATTCTTCGCGTTGTCGATCGGCGCAGCCGCGTTAGGTAATGCGCGCGCCGCGATCGACGACCTCGTCGAGCTGGCCGGCGGCAAGATAGGGCTGGGGTCGACGCGCACCTTGGCTGAACGTCCGGCGACCCAAGCGGCGGTGGCAACGGCTGAGGCGGCGCTGGGCGCCGCTCGCGCGCTGTACTACGAGGCGATCGAGAAGGCCTGGCAGGCCAGCCACGATGCTGACGCAGTGCCGCTGGCGATGCGCAACCGGCTACGTCTGGCGGCCACGCACGCAGTACGGACCTCGGCCGACGTTGTGCGCAACATGTATGACCTGGCGGGCGGCAGCGCCATCTACGACGGTGCACCTCTGCAGCGTCGGTTCCGCGACGCATACACAGCCACCGCCCACTTCCAGGTCAACGAGGCGTCACGCGAGCTGCCCGGCCGCATCCTGCTCGACCAGCCCGCCGACGTGTCGATGCTGTGAGGGGTCTCGAAGTCGCCCTACCGTTCTGGCTGGACCGGCCCGACGACGAGGCCATGGATCTCGCCCTGACGGCGTCCGACATGGGCTTCGACGCGGTCTGGATTGGCGAAATGGCCACCTACGACGCGTTCGCGCTCGCGACCGCGATCGGGCTGCGCGCGCCCGAAATGACCCTGAAGATCGGACCGCTTGCCGTCGGCGTCCGCAGCCCGGTGGCACTGGCGCTGGGTGTAACCACGGTCGCCTCCCTCACCGGCAGCCGGGTTGACATCGCATTGGGAGCCTCCAGTCCGGCGATCGTGACCGGCTGGCATGACCGTCGGTGGGCGCACCACGTGTCGTACATGCTCGAAACCATCGAGTGCCTGCGGTCGATATTGACCGGCGCACGGGTCGAGTACGTCGGCCAACACGTCAGCAGCCATGGTTTTCGACTGCGCGGCGCGCGGCCCGATACGCGAATTGCAGTGGGGGCGTTCGGCCCTGGCATGATTCGGGTGGCGGCGCAGCACGCCGATGAGGTCGTGCTCAACCTTGCTCCGCCCGCCCGCGTCGCGGAGGTGCGTGCGGCAATCGACGCCGTGGCCGCGGTGGCCGGCCGCAACGCGCCGCGCCTCACGGTGTGGGTGCCGGTTGCGCTGAACCCGGGTGATGCCGCGCACGCCCAACTGGCTGCTCAGCTGGCGGTGTATCTCGGCCCGCCCGGCTACGGCGAAATGTTCAGCGCGCTGGGTTTCGACGAACTCGTCCGGAGGGCCCGTGCAGGCGCAACTCGCCGCGAACTGGCGGCTGCCGTCCCCGTCGAGCTGCTCGACCGTGTGTGTGCGTTGGGCACCGCCGACCGAGTCGCGGCACGGCTACGCGCCTACCGCGAAGCCGGCGCCGACTGCGTCGCGGTCGTGCCCTCCACAGCCGAAGACCCGGGAGGCCGGGCGACCCTCCGCGCGGCGACAAGCGCGGTTAGCGCAAATCGGGAGATGTGAATCGTGACGCTTGTCAACACCCTGTGCCGTCTGGCCGCCCGTCCGATCGGCCTGCCTAAGCCCTCGGATTGGGAGGTCATCGACGAGCCCGCCGGGAGTCCCGCGGACGGCGAGTTCCTCGTGCGGGTCGAGTACCTGTCGGTCGATCCGGCGATGCGGACTTGGATGAACGCGGGTCGGTCGTACGTGCCGCCGGTCGAGATCGGCGAGGTGATGCGCGCGGGCGGCATCGGGCGAGTCATCGATTCGCGTCACCCGGATTTCGCGGCCGGCGACGAGGTGTATGGCGTGTTCGGGGTGCAGCGTTACGCGCTTGCCGACGGGCGCGGCGTGACTCCGGTGGACACCACCCTCGCGCCTGCTCCGGTACATCTCGGCGCCCTCGGCATCAGCGGGCTGACGGCCTACTTCGGGCTACTCGACGTTGGTCGGCCGCAGCAGGGCCAGACCGTCGTCGTCTCCGGAGCCGCCGGTTCGGTGGGCAGCATCGCCGGGCAGATTGCCCGGATCAACGGTTGCCGGGCGATCGGCATCGCCGGCGGCGCGGACAAGTGTCGCTGGCTGGTGGAAGAGCTCGGATTCGACGCCGCCATCGACTACAAAGCGGGCGGACTACGTGCGCAGCTAAAGACGCACGCCCCCAACGGCATTGACGTCTTCTTTGACAACGTCGGGGCAGAGGCTTTGGAGGCCGCATTGGCGCGGCTGGCTCGTGGCGCACGCGTCGTACTCTGCGGGGCCGTCTCGCAGTACAACGCCACTGGCGAGGTCCGCGGGCCGGCCAACTACATGCAACTGCTGGTCGCACGGGCATCGATGACAGGCTTCGTGATCTTCGACTACGCCGACCGATATGGCGAAGCCGTTGCGCAGCTGGCGAATTGGCTGCGCAACGGTGAGTTGCGCTCGCATGAGCAGGTCATCCACGGCGACGTCGGCGACTTTCCCGAGGTCCTGTTGGCGTTGTTTCGCGGTCATAACACCGGCAAGCTGATTCTCGCGCTCGACGGCCCTCCCTAACGCCGCAAGAGGAGACCGCAAATGTCCGGAATCGAAGGCAAGGTAGTGGCGATCACGGGCACCAGCAGCGGGATAGGCGAGGCAACGTGTAGGAGCAAGGGCTCCTCCCCGGTGATCATGTGGAACCCGTACCGTCGTTGATGGCGAGAAGCTCGGCGCCGATAGCGACCAATGCGGACTCGACGTCTGAGTATTCGCGCAACTCGGATACGGCGGGGATGTCGTTCATCATGGTCTGCACGGCCTGCACCCGGATCCGGGCATGTATGGCGTCCCAGCTTGGGTGCACCTGTCGCAGTAGGTTCACCCAGTCGTCGATGTAGGCATGTTGGGCGGCTCTGATGCGATGGCGTTCGGGTTCGGGCAGGTGGTTCGACTCGGAGACGAGGACCTGGAGAAGGTGCGGGTTGTCGAGGACGAAGGCGCAGTAACTGTCGAGCAGACGATTCAGGCCATCGCGGGGATCCGATGCCTGGGCGAATGCGCGATTCATGTCCAGGCGCAGCCACTCGTCGCCACGCAGCATGGCCGCAAGCAAGATATCCGACTTGGTCGGAAAATGGTTGTAGACACTGGGACCACTGATGCCGACGCTGGCACCGATGTCCTCTGTGCTCACCCCCGCGAACCCGTTGGCCGCGAAGAGCTTTGTCGCTTCGGTGAGGATCGCTTCGCGGCGGGCTTGGGTGCGCAGCATCCCAGACGTCGTCGTATGGGCGGGCGTCGACTGTGGAGCAGGTAACGGGGCGTCGATAACGGTGGAGATCAATTCGCTGAGCAGAGTGGTGAATTCGGGTTCGGGCAGGACCAGGCTGTGCAGCGACACGCTGGTCGCGACCGCGAGCCCCGACCAGGCAAGCAACTCTGCCTCCGCAGTATCCAGGGCGGGGCGCCGCGCACGGATAAGTGCGGCGAACCGTCCGGCGATCCGGTCGATCGCGGCACGGAATTTCCTGCGGTCGGCCGGCGCGAGCTGCCGCGACTCGCGATGCCACAGCACCCCAACGCCTCGGTGCTTGAGCACAGCGGCAGCAAGCGCCTGGGAAACATCGGGCAACCGTTCGTCCTCTGCTGTGGCGAATGCATCGTCGAGGGTGTCCAGCGCGGCTCCTACGACGGTGGCCAGCAGGTCCTGCTTGCCGCGAAAGTGTCGATACAGCGCAGACGGTCCGATCGCGACCGCCTCGGCCACATCTCCCATGGCCACGTTGCCGTATCCCTTGCGGCAGAACAGATCCGTGGCCGCGTCGATGATCAGCTCGCGACGGTTCGATGGGCGGGTGCCGCGCGCCGGCCGGACCACAGCTTTCTGCACCGGTCCAGCCGTCATATCACCCCTAGAGTCGGATGGCTTCGAGGTCCCTGATGCGTTCGCTAATCAGGAAACCTGGTTGGTGGTGTTGTCCGAATATTTGATCCGCAGTTCGCGTTTGAGAATCTTGCCGGCTCCCGACATCGGCATGGAGTCGACGAAGTCCACGCTGCGCGGGGATTTGTAACCGGCGATGAGTGTCTTGCAGTGTGCGCGTAGCTGCTCCTCGGTTGCCTTCTGACCTGGCAGCAGCACCACCACGGCGTGCACCCGTTCGCCCCAGTCAGGGTCGGGCAGCCCGATCACCGCGACGGCCGCGACCGCCGGGTGCTTTGCCAACGCGTTCTCGACCTCGGCGGAGTAGACGTTCTCACCGCCGGTGATGATCATGTCCTTAATCCGGTCAACGATGAACACGTATCCGTTGTCGTCCATCCGGCCACCATCGCCGGTGTGCATCCAGCCGTCACTGACCGCCACGGCGGTTTCGGCGGGCCGGTTCCAGTAGCCGAGCATCACGTTGTCACCGCGGACCACCACTTCGCCGACCTCACCGCGCGGCACCTCGCGTCCGTCGGGATCGACGATGCGCACCTCGACGTGCGGTGCGGCGCGACCGGCCGATCGGCGCAATACCGGGTCGTCATGGTCTGCCGGTGTCAACAGCGTTGCGACCGGGGAGAGTTCGGTCATGCCGTAGGCCTGGGTGAATCCGACCGTGGGGAAGACCTTGCGGGCCCGTTCCAGCAGCGCTTCAGAGATCGACGACGCCCCGTAGACCAGATGTAGCAGGCTCGACAGGTCGTAGTCGCCGACGGCGGGGTCGTCGACGAGCATCTGGATCATGGTCGGCACCAGTAAGGCGTCGGTGATGCTGTGCTCGGCGATCGCCGTCAACACCTCGGCCGAACCGAACGCCGGCACGATCACATGGGTGGAGCCGACCAGACATCCCGCGGCCCATGCCGCGATGCCGGCGAGATGAAACAGCGGCGCGGTGTGCAGTAATCGCCCGCGTGGCGTGATGAACTGACCGGAAGCGAGGCTGCCGATCGACGAAGTGAGCAGGTTGTTGTGCGAGAGCATCACCCCCTTGGGGTGACCGGTGGTGCCGCCGGTGTAGAACACGCCGAGTAACTCGTTGCCTCCGGTGCGGGTGTCCTCGACGGGGTTGTGCTCGGCGATCAAGGTCTCGTAGCCCAGCGCGCCGGCGGGCAGGTCGCCGTCGCCGCAGCAGATCACCGCACCGAGATTCGGAAACTGTTCTTGCAGTGTGGGAATCATCGGTGCGAACGCGTCGTCGACGAACAGGACCCGGGTATCGGAATCGGCCAGCGAGTAGGCGATCTCGACGGCACTCCAGCGGATGTTGACCGGGTTGACCGCGGCCCCTATCCACGGCACCGCGTAGAAGTACTCCAGATAGCGATCGGAGTTCAGGGCGAGGATGCCGACCCGGTGGCCTGGCTGCACACCCAAATCCGACAGCGCGCCGGCGAGGCGGGCGATCCGGTCGACGGACTCGGCCACCGTGCGGACGCGATCGCGGTAGATGGTGGCCGGGCGGCCGGGATTCTGCTGCAGGCTGCGGTGTAGCGCTTGAGTCAGATACATCTCTGCTCCTCGATCCGGCGCTACAGCGAGCGCGCGATCAGTTCTTTCATGACTTCATTCGCGCCGGCGTAGATCTTCTGCGCACGCGAATCGATGAACATCCGGGCGATCGGATACTCCATCATGTACCCGTAGCCGCCGAACAGCTGCACACATCGGTCAATGACCTGCACCTGCATATCGGTCACCCAGGCTTTCGCCATCGATGCCGTCGTCGCATCCAGCTCACCGCGCAGGTGCCGCTGGATGCAGTCGTCGACGAACACCCGCGCGATCCGTGCGACCGTGGCGCACTCGGCGAGTTCGAACCGGGTGTTCTGCATGCCAAACAGCGGCTTGCCGAAGGCGTCGCGGTTCTTGGTGTACGTCACGGTCTCCTCGACGGCGCTCTCCAGCGTGGCCAGGCCGCAGACCGCGACCACCAGCCGTTCGTGCGCCAGCTGGCGCATCGCATAGCCGTAACCGGCGCCTTCCTCGCCGAGCAGGTTGCCGAGCGGGACGAGGACGTCGTCGAAGAACAACTCCGCGGTGTCCTGTGCCTTCATCCCGACCTTGTCGAGTACCCGTCCGACCCGGAAGCCGGGTGCGTCGGCGGTCTCCAGCACGATCAGCGACACTCCCTTGGCGCCCGCCGCCGGATCGGTCTTCACGACGAGCACGATCAGATCCGCCGAGCTGCCGTTGGAGATGAACGTCTTCGCGCCGTTGAGCCGGTAGTGATCACCCTCGCGGATCGCTGTGGTGCGCAGCGCTTTGAGATCGGATCCGCCGCCGGGCTCGGTCATCGCGATGGCGCTGATCAACTCCCCGGTCGCCATCCCGGGCAACCAGCGCTTCTTCTGCCCTTCGGTGCCGTAGGCGAGGATGTAGTGCGCGACCAGGCCGCTGTGCACCTGGTTGCCGAACCCGGTTTCCCCGCAGGCGGCTTGGGCCTGCATGATGGCGAACTCGTGGGCCAGCGTTCCGCCGCCGCCGCCGTATTCCTCCGGGACCGACGAGCACAGCAAGCCGAGGCGGCCTGCCTTGATCCAGAACTCCCGGTCGACGCATTTCTGTTCGGCCCACCGTTCCCGGTGCGGGAGTGCCTCGGTCTGGAAGAACTTGGTCGCCATTTCCCTGAGGGCCACTACGTCGTCGTCGGCCCAGGCCGACCGGTATGCACCTGTGGTCATCGTGGTTCTCAGAAGCTGAAGCCGCCGCCGCAGACGAGGGTCTGTGCGCTGACGTAGTCGGATTCGGGGAGGCAGAACAGATACACGGCGCCGGCGGCTTCTGCCGGTGTGCCGCCGCGGCCCAGGGGCACCATCTGTTCCATCGCCGCGAGCAGGCTTGGATTGACGCCGACCTTGATCTCGTTGCCGGCCACGTCGATCGTGCCATCGCCATCAGCGGGGGTCTCGGTGAGCCGGGTCTTGATCAGGCCGAACGCCACCGTGTTGACGGTGACGTTGTAGCGTCCCCACTCCTTGGCTAGCGCCTTCGTCAGACCCGTCACCCCGGCCTTGGCCGACGAGTAGTTCGCCTGTCCTGCATTGCCGCCCGTGCCGGCGAGTGAGGAGATGTTGACCACCTTGCGGCACGGGACAGGCTCCCCTGTGGCCTTCTTGACCGCGGCCGCGATGACCGGCTGTGCGGCACGCAGGATCCGGAACGGCGCTTTGAGGTGCACATCGAGGATGGCGTCCCACTGTTCGTCGGTCATCTTCTGGATCACCGAGTCCCAGGTGTAGCCGGCGTTGTTGACGATGATGTCCAGGCCGCCGAAGTTGTCGACCGCGGCGGCGACGAAGCGTTCGCCGAAGTCGGCGTCGGTGACGCTGCCGATGCAGGCTACGGCCTGCCCGCCCGCGGCCTCGATCGCGGCGACTGTTTCCTTGGCTGGTTCGGCGTCGAGGTCATTGACCACGACCCGCGCACCCTCGCCGGCCAGCTTCAGCGCGATCTCACGCCCGATCCCTCGGCCGGAGCCGGAGACAATGGCGACCTTCCCATCAAGAGTTCCCATGGTTGACAATCCTTTTCGTTAGTTTGGTGGATGATGATGTCCGCGGCTTGGCGTCACAACGCGACGACGGCGTCTCCGGTGAGGGTGAGGGTGCCGTCCGCGAGGGTGACGGCGAGCTCGAGAGTCGCGCGCCGCTCGCCGTCGATGTCGTCGATCGCGGTGATCCTGCCGGTGGCGGTCGGCTCACCGTGCAAGGGCGTGATCGCGGAGAAGCGCACCCGGTAGTGGCGAATCGCCCGTGGGTCAACCCAATTGGTCAGCAGCCGGCCCAGGTAGGCCATCGAGAGCATGCCGTGAGCGAAGACGTCGTCCAACCCGGCCGACCGCGCGACGTCGATGTCGATGTGCATTGGGTTGTGATCGCCCGACGCGCCCGCGAACAAAGCCAGCGTTGTCCGGGAGATCGGGCCAATCTTCAGCGGCGGCAGTTCGGTGCCGACGTCGACGGCCCTGACGGCGGTCACTGGGGTTGCTCCGGGTTCCGCACGACGATCACGCTTTTCAACTCGGCGACCAACGCGCCGTTCTCCTGGGTCACCATGGACGTCTTTTCAATGAATTCCAACGCTCCGCCCTTCTTGCTGTACACGTTCGCGATCCGTGGAGTCGCGGTCAGCGCGTCGCCGGCCACCGCCTGGGAGTGGTAGGTGAAGGACTGCTCGCCGTGCAGGACCCGACGCAGGTCGACACCGACGCCGGTTAACCAATCGAACGGGTCCGGGCGTTCCAGTTCGATGCCGAACAGGAAGGTCGGCGGCACCGGCAGATCGCGGTGTCCCGCAGCGTTGGCCGTCTGCAGGTCGGTGAAGACCGGATTGGTTTCACCGATCGCCTTGGCGAAGAAGCGAAGACGACCCGCGTCGATGGTCATGGTGACCGGCGGCAGTTGCTTGCCGATCACGTTCTGGTCCAACGGCATTGGTTCAGCTCACCTTCTCGTAGAGGGTCACGACGGCGGCACCGCCGAGTCCGATGTTGTGCTGCAACGCGAGCGTGACCCCCTCGACCTGGCGGGCCTCTGCCTGACCGCGCAACTGCCACACCAATTCAGCGCACTGCGCTAAACCGGTCGCGCCGAGCGGGTGCCCCTTGGACAGCAGCCCGCCCGACGGGTTGGTGACAACCCGCCCGCCGTAGGTGTTGTCGCCCTCAGCGATGAACTTTTCGGCGGTGCCCTCCGGCGTCAGACCCAGGCACTCGTAGGTGAGCAACTCATTGGTGGTGAAGCAGTCGTGCAGTTCGACGACACCGATGTCCTCGGGGCCGACTCCGGCTGCCTCATAGACCTGGTCGGCGGCGGCTTTAGCCATGTCGTAGCCGACGACCGTCATCATGTTGCCGCTGAACGTCGATGCGAAGTCGGTGGTCATCGCCTGGGCCCTGATCACTACTGACCCGTCGACACCATGGGCGTCGGCGAAATCCTCGCTGCACAGGATCGCGGCCGCCGCCCCGCAGGTCGGCGGACAGCACTGCAGCCGTGTCAGCGGACCGAAAATCTTCGGAGACGCCAACACCTCCTCAACAGTGACCGGGTCGCGAAACACCGCATACGGATTGTGGGCGGCATGCCTGCGCGCCTTCACCGCGATCTGAGCGAAAACCTTGGGATCAACGCCGTACTTCTCGGCGTACGCCGTTCCCGCGCCGCCGAAGTACTGGGCAGCCATCGGCGCGTGCTCGTCCCACCCCTGCAGCGCTCTCGTGCGGTCATCGAAACGGGTGAACGGGCTCGGCCGGTCGCTCCACATCGACCCCAGCGCCCCGCGCATCATCTGCTCGAAGCCAAGCGCGATCACACAATCCGCGGCGCCGGTCTCGATCGCCTGCCGCGCCAAGAACAGCGCCGACGAACCCGTCGAACAGTTGTTGTTGACATTGACGAGCGGAATACCGGTCTGCCCCAGCCCGTACAACGCGGCCTGGCCCGACGTCGAGTCGCCATAGACGTAGCCCACATACCCCTGCTGCACCTGCGTGTAGTCGATGCCGGCGTCGGTGAGAGCTTTTCGCGCGGCCGCCTCGGCCATCACGTCGTACGGCTCGGTATTCCTCGGCGTGGTGAAGGGAATCATCCCCACACCCACCACGGCGGCGCGTCTGCTCATCGGCACTCCTTCAGTCATATAAAGCTAGAAAAGATTCACTTAGTAGACAGCATGCGCGCGGCTTTGGCAAGCAAAGTTCGTATTCGTGCAGTTAAAACCGGTATTTACCTCGCCGAGTGGCAACGTGGGGATGGTCAACTACACGAGTATTGGTCTATTGTATGTTCACATAAAGCAGGCTCCCGGTCGACAGAGGCATCGAGGGCCCCAGCCGCAACAACCCCGGTCTAGATCAATATCCAAGGAGGCGATCCAGGGTGACGAAACACAAACAACCGCCCGAGACACGGCCGGACGAGCACTACGACGTCGTGGTCATCGGGAGCGGTTTCGGTGGGAGCATCGCGGCCAACCGCGTGGCCGGTGCGGGCCTCAATGTGCTTGTGCTCGAACGGGGCCCGTGGCGCGACTCATTGCCCGTGCGGGGCATGGGAATCGCCGACCGCTCCCCGTTTCCCTATGGGGCGCGGTTCGCGACGCATGTGCTGCGCGGCATCCACGTAGGGCACAGCGCCACAACGGGATTCGCTGAACGGAGTTACCTACGCCGGCTGCGGGCTCGCGGTGTCGCGTTGGTGAGGGACCTCATCGGGACTCCCCGTCGGAGCGTAGTGGTCAACAAGCACGGGATGTACGAGGTGTTCAGCTATCCCGGAATCGATGTTGTCTGCGTCTCGGGGGTGGGCGGCGGCAGCCACGGCTGGTTGGGCCTGCTCGTCGAGCCAGACGATTCGGCCTACTGGGACAATCGTCACCCCGATCTGCGCGGCGACCAGATCTCGCGGTACTACGGGAAGATCCGGTCGGATCTGGGCGCAACTCGTCTGACCCGTCAGCATCCTGTCCCGACAAGTGTGTGGACTGAGGTGTCCGGCTTGCCCGGCCAGCGCTGTCAGCCCGCGGATCCGCAGCCCGACGCTGCGTACCTGTACCCGCAATCCGACGCCGACGCGGGCCGAGTGCACCGGGACGGCGCAGGCGTGCCACGCCGGTTCTGCGCGTTCGACGGAGACAGCCTGCTGGGGTCGCGAGACGGAGCGAAATCCTCAGTCGACGTCGCCTATCTCGCCCCAGTCCTCGACAAGAGCGTCACCGTTCGCGCGTTATCCGAGGTCTGTCGGGTGGTTCGTGAACCTGACTCCGCCGCGGGCGGCTACGCCATCCACTACCGGGACCTGCGCGGCAAAACCACCGCAACCGCGCGGGCGCCACGGGTGGTCCTGGCCGCGGGGACGATGAACACGCTGCGGTTGCTGTTCGAGGGCCAACAGCGCTACGATCTGGCCGCCATGCCCTCGTTGGGTGCGACCTTCGGCGGCAACGGGGACGAGATCGGGGTCTGCTTCAAGAACCTCGCAGACCCCCCCACGCTGCCGGCACCGCCGGTCCTCGGCCGATTCACGGTTGATGAGTCTTCATCGCCGTTCTACGGGCTGGCTTCGGCGAGCGGACTCGACACGCTTCCGCTGCCCAGGTGGGTACGACGGCGGCTGCACCGCCTGATGTTCGCCTTCGGGATGGGCGCCGACTCGGGTAAGGCGTCGGCGCACTTCGAGCGAGGCCGTGTGGAGATCGACTACGACAAGACCACCGAGCCGATCTTCGATCGGATCGCTGAGGGCTTGGACGCGTTCGAGGCCGACACCGGCCTCCGCGCGTCACGTCGCCGGAAACCAC
This sequence comes from Mycobacterium sp., assembly GCA_031292695.1. Lineage (GTDB taxonomy): Bacteria > Actinomycetota > Actinomycetes > Mycobacteriales > Mycobacteriaceae > Mycobacterium. The sequence continues at coordinate 18,741 of JARLGS010000294.1, forward strand.
TGACCGTCCATGCCTGGGGCGGGGCGTGCCTGGGCCCCGACCCCGAGCACGGCGTGGTGGATCACCGCGGCGAAATCTACGGCAACCCAGGGCTGTTCGTCGCCGACGCCGCCGCGCTGCCCGCCGCCGTCGGCACGCCGCCCTCGTTGGCGATCGCCGCGTGGGCCCATCACGTCGCCGACCACCTCGCCGACACCGTCGCGCGGCGCCCGGACCTGGCCGCCGTGAACCAGTCCACCCAGGGAGCACACTGATGGCCGAGTTGTCCGAGCGCGCCCGCCAGGTCCGCAAAAGCATCATGGACCACACACGGGGCGAGGGTGTCGTTCCCACGACGGCGCAGTTGTGCCGAGAACTCGGCCTGTCTCCGGAGGACCTCGCAGCAGACCTGCTCAACCTCGAGGCCGCAGCCAGTGTCGCGCGGCAAGACTCCGCCCACGCCGGACTGACGCGGTTTCAAGACGAGACCCTCGACGAACCGCTGCCGCCGCTGGGCGAGATCATGTATGCCCGCCCTTTCGCCGCATTCAAGAACCACTACCCGGTCTGGGCGGACGGCGAGCAGAAATGGTTCGCCGAATGCGCCGTCGAAGCGTGCTCGATCTCGGCGCAGTTTCCCGGCAAAGAGGTGACCGTCCGGTCGGTGTGCCGCCAGACCCGAGAGCCCGTCGAGCTGGTAGGACGCGACGGGGTGCTGGTGGACTATTCGCCGGCAACCCTGCGTGTCCACCTCGGGTACCCGCTGCGCACCCTGCCCGCCCGCATCATCGGCTGGTGCGACTACAACAGCTTCTTCGCCTCCGAAGACGCCGCGCGCCAGTGGGCGAGCCTCCATCCGGAGGTTCACGGGGTCACCCGCAGCCCCGAGACGATGTCACGACTGATCGGCGAGCTGTTCGGGAAGGGACGGCTCGACTACGACTACCAACCCGCGGTGCCGATCCTGGACGCCGTGCTGCACATGAAGCGCTACGGCCTGGACAAGCCGACCGCGCTGGGATTTCGCGTCCCCGACCCGTTCTTTCTGCCCAGCCCCGGCATGGTGCGGGACTGGAAACGGCAGGGCTACCCCAATTACTTCCGATTCTCGTTGCGATGACCGTGCCGGCCGACGGTGCGCTAGATGATGTTGAGCGCGTCGAGGAACCTGGCGGCGTAGTCGCGGTCCCCGGTGACGGCGAGATCGCTGTCACGCCACTCGTCGCGCCGGGTCGCCCAGCCGGGAAAGTCGACCGAGGCGCCCGCGATGCAGGCCGCAGTGTCGGCGCCGGCCGCCGGCGTGACGGCCAGGCGGCCGTGGCCGGCCGGCCGGATGTCCCAACTGCCGCCGGCCAGGCCGGTCAACGTCAGGGTCAGCGGCCGGTCGACCCACCCCATCTGGGGTTGATTCATCTGCTCCATGCCGGCCAGCATCCACTCCAACGTCGCCCGCATCCGGCGCTCATCGGCCGGCGGGCCCGGCGTGCCCAGCGCCGGGGCGATGTCGTAGTGCAGGTGGGTGTGCCAGTCGAACACCAACGCGCACGCCAGGAGCCGGGCCGGGTAGCGGCCGGTGGCACCGAGCGGCACGGGGACAGTGCCGAGTTTCCCGCGGCCGGACACATCGAAGGCCACCACCGCGACGCCGCTCCACCGTGCAAACTCGGCCAACACCCGACTGGTCGGCCACGGCCGGCGGCGATCGACCATATGGTCGTTGTCGCGCTCGAGGTCTTCAGTCCGCAGCAGGTGAATCATTTCGGGACTGAACAAGACTCGGCAGCTCGCACCCATGTGGGCGATGACGTCGCGCACCCGCCACCCGGCGGCGCGACTGGGGGCATTCCACTGCTCGTCGGTGAGGTCAGCGCAGTAGTCGAGGACGTCGCGGCGCTGCGCCTTCAGAGCGAGGATCCTGTCGTGTGCCATGTGCTCTTTCGCCCGATAAGAGAAACATCCGTCTGTCCGAATCACGCCGACACTACGCCCGTCACCGGTCGATGAAGGGCCATCTGACTCAGCGACAAGGAGCACGTCATGACAAGCACGCCGCAAACACCGAGTCGCAGCGTCCTACCGATCCCCGACCGGCCGTTTCTCGATGCCTGGCTAGGTTGGAGCGATGGACGCGACCACCGCAGCCTCAACCATCGCTGGCCCCCTCGGGGACCTGGCGGCCAACTTCTACTTCTCCAAACAAGCCATCGCCCGCGGCGAGTTCATCGGCCTCGACGTCATCTCGCTCTACGGTGCCGGTCGAGCATCCATGCTCGGTGGCGTCGACCCGGAGACGGCCGACGCCATCTTCTACTTCTTCAAGCCCGGCATGATCGCCGCGGTGGTGACCCGGGGTCGCAGCCTGGCCAGTGAAGACGCGATCGCG
>JARLGS010000295.1 GCA_031292695.1 Mycobacterium sp.
CAGATCTGGCCGCAAATCTAACGGCGAGTGGCGATCGCAATCTGTGGGCAGAGGCCGCCGCCGCGCAGTTCGATATCGACCCCGGCGTGTTCGGCCAGCGCTCGCAGCGCGGCCGGACTGTAGGCCCGCAACGAGCTGATGACACCGTCGTGCACGAAGGGCACGAACGGGGCGAGCGGCAGCATGGCGGCCACCTGGATCAGGTGAAGAGCTGACGGTGGCCGGGGCAGATCGATGATGAGCAGTTTGTCGGCAACCCGGGTGCCCTCGGAGAGGACCCGTACGGCGGCAGCCGGGGGCAGATGGTGGAACGCCAGTGCGAAGACCGCCAGTGCGTAGGCACCGTCGGCAGCGTCGATGGCAGTGGCGTCCATTTCGCGGACCGTCACCCGGGGATCTGAACCCAGCTCCCCGGCGGCAATGGCGGCCACCGCGGCCGGCTCCAGGTCGGTGACCGTGACAGTGGCCGTCGGGTGCATTTCCAGCAATTTTTCCGACAGGCCGCCATGGCCGGCCCCGAGTTCGAGGATCCCCGGGTCGGGAACGTCGGCGACTTCTTCCATGGCGAGATGGGCGAATCTCTCGTGATTGCCGAACAATTCGCCGGTGTAGGCAAGTATGCGCGCCACGCCGTGTTTGACCGTGGGGTCGACGTCGTCGCGGTCCAGATACTCGGGCCGGTCGGTCTCCAGCAACCTGTCCAGGCACGACGCCTGCGGACCACCGCGAGGCATGCGCTCGATCTCGGTGCTCACCCGAGTGCGGCCGCCAGTGCGGCGGGTACGTCGATGCCGGCCACCGCGAGGTTCTCCTCCAGATGTGCGATGGAGGATGTGCCCGGGATCAGCAGCATGTTGGGTGCTGCCGCCAGCGTCCAGGCCAACGCGACTTGTGCTGGCGTCCGGCCGAGTTCACTTGCGGCCTTTCGGATTTCGGGGTGACCGAGCACGGGGTTCGTCGGATTGAACGCAGAACCCAGTGGGAAGAACGGGACGAACGCGATGCCCTTGGCGACGCACGCGTCCAGCACTGGCTGTGAGGAACGGTCGAGCAGGTTGTAGGCGTTCTGAACGCACGCGATGTCGGTGCGCTGCAGCGCGATCTCCAGGTGTTCGAGGGAGATGCTGCTCAGGCCGATGCCGCCGATCAGACCTTCGTCGCGGGCGGCGATCATGGCGGTGAGTTGGCGGTCGAATAGCTCCTCATCGACCTCGCCCGGTGCGCTGGGGTCACCCTCGGGGCTCATCACCCGCAGGTTCACCGCCGCCAGCCGGTCGGTGCCGAGGGTTTCCAAGTTCTGCTCGATCGCGGCCCGCAGCTCGTCGGGCTCCTGTGCCGGTAGCCAGCTGCCGGTCTCGTCTCGGCGAGCACCGATCTTGCTGACCAGCGCGAGGCCCTGCGGATACGGGTGCAGGGCCTCGCGGATCAGCTGGTTGGCCACCTCGGGGCCGTAGAACTGCGCGGTATCGATGTGGTTGACGCCCAACGCCACCGCGCGTTGCAGCACGGTGATGGCCTGGTCATGGTCGCGCGGCGGGCCGAAAACACCGGGCCCGGGCAGCTGCATGGCCCCGAATCCGACCCGGTGGACCTGGTATTGGCCGAGCGTGTACGTCGTCATGTAGCCAGGCTATCGCTAGTCGGATTCGCCGAGAATCTGATAGATCTCGCGACGCGCGTTGTTCACGATGTCCAGGATGCGTTGCTGCTGTTCGGCATTCGCGGAGTGCGCCGACTGGGCGACCGCGCCGAACAGTTGACCGAGCGCGTTGCGCAGGTTCATGGCGGCGGGGTCGGCATCCTGAGCGATCTCTTCCCAAGGGGCGGTCTCGATCGCATCGGCTGTGGTGCGGCCCTCGTCGGTGAGCTCGAAAGTCTTTTTGCTGCCACGACTTTCGGTGGGCTGGATCAGTCCCTCGTCGACCAGCAACTGCAGGGTCGGGTAGATCGAGCCGGGGCTGGGCTTCCAGAGGCCGTCGCTGCGGGCGGCGATCTCCTGGGTCATCTCGTAGCCGTGCATCGGCCGCTCGGTGAGCAGTTTGAGGATGGCTGCGCGGACGTCACCGCGGCGGCTGCGTGCGCCCATACGGCCACGGCCGCCATGGCGCCGGCCGCGCGGGCCACCGGGTCCGAACGGGCCGGGTCCGAAGCCGGGACCGAAACCTGGGCCGAAGCCGAATCCGGGCCCGAATCCGGCGCCAGGGCCGAAGCCGCCCTCGCCGCGGTGCTCGCGCACGTGCTCGCGGAACTGTTC
>JARLGS010000296.1 GCA_031292695.1 Mycobacterium sp.
AGGAATCGACCGCCACTCCCCCCGGGGCGTCGAGCTTGGCCGACGTGGCCAGCGCGTTGTAAGAACAGCCGGCGGGGGTGTGCGTCGAGCACGCAGTGCCGGTCCCCGCCACTGCGTAGATGTCTCCCACCACCGTCGAGGCCAACCCGAACGGGCATGACGAGGAACACGCCGATCTGGCCACCATCGCCACCATGTTGTCCGTCTTGTCGGCAATATAGAGGTTGCCCGAGGAATCGACACCCACACCAGAGGGAACGTCGAGGTTAGCGGCAGTGGCTGCTTGGGCCACCCCTCCGGAGGTGTAGCCGCAGCCGGCGGGGGTGTGCGTCGAACACGCCGTTCCCGTTCCGGCCACGGTGTAGATATCACCGGCGGTCATGACCTGACCGAACAACGTGCCCGACGACGCCGGCACCATCCGTACCCGGTTGTTGGTTGTATCGGCGATGAACACGTCACCCGCCGAATCGACAGCCACATCTTTTGGAGCGTCCACCGTGGTGGTCGAAGCGAAGCCATCATCACCCCAAAAGGCCGCAGTCCCGGTACCGGCCACGGTGATCATGATGATCGAGGCCCCGGCGGGCGAGGCCAGCAACAACCTCGAGATCACAGTTCCAGTGAACACAACGAGCCACCGGTGCCTCGTCGCCTGCCAACTCCGGAGCCTGAGCGCCCTCACCTCGCCCTGGGTCCAGAGATGCTTTCGGCGTCGGTAACCGCGGGGATCTCCGAATCCGGATCGTTCCCACTCTTGGGTGCGGATTGGGAGCGAGGCTGGCGTCGGCGTGCGGAGTGGGCAGGCGTCGGCCGGCGTAGCTTCAGGACCGTTCCCATGACCGCTGCGCCGCCACACGCCGAGATGAGGACCACTACCCAACTCGGAAGACCATGCCCAGCGCTCTTGGCGTGGAGATCCTTCACCGTCTTGGTTGCGTCGTTCACAGCCACCGTCGCAGCTCGGCAGGTCGGCCTCACCGACCCAGACCACGAGACACACGACTTGATCCGGTACGCACCGTGCAAGGAGTCCGGCCAGTAAACCGGGAAACGAGCGGTCCCACCGGGAAGCAAGGTGTCGCCTTGGCTCGTGACACTGCTCTTGTAGCCACCGGGCCCCGACAATGAAACATCGATTGTTGGCTTTCCGATCAGTCGACCGGTATCTGTGAGCGGTGTGACGACCTCGCCCACGCCATCAGGGCCGCGGCCGACGGTGGGTGCCCCCACCCCTACCGAGAACGTCGCCGGACCCGGGACCCGCACCAGGACACCCACGACGGCTCGAGCTACGACAGTGACGCGAAGATGGCCCGATCCCGAAGTCGACGGTGACGCGCTCTGCGCGACGATGCCCGCCAAGTGGTCCCCCGGGGTCGCCGACCGCGGCACCGAGATCGAAAAGCGCACCGTCGCCTGCCCCTCGGGAGGGATGGTGACGGTCCGGGACTTCGGTGACACCCAAATGCCGGTCGCCCTGAGGGGCTGCCCAAAGTTGCTATAGACGGCACCGGAGGCGCTGGCGGTGAGACCGTCAGCGCCGTAGATCACGATGGGAGCGGCGATGGCGCTGTCATTGGCCACCAAGAGCTCGGACGTCCAAGTTGATCCCGGTGCGACAGTGGGGGCGAAGTAGCCACCCCCGGCCAATACCCCGGGGGCTCCTGGAGCAGGACCTGCTCCCACACCGCCAGTGCCGGCAGCTTCCGCCGGCGCCGTCCATCCAAGAAACGCGAGAGTCCCGGCCCAGATGGCAACCAGGGCGAGGCGTTTAGCTCGCGTCGACAAGACGTTTTCCTAAGGCTTCTCCGGACGGTTGATCACCCGGTGCCAACGGGCGCCGGGTGATCACCGCCTGAACCCTACGGGCCGCTTACGACGCTCAAGGTCCAGGTAGAAGCGTACGCGGCCGGCACGACGTTGGCCGGAACCGCCAGGGTGAACGTTGGAGTGACCGTTTGATCCGCAAGCCCCGTGGAGGCGGCGGCGTTGAAGATCTTGGTGGCGGTGGGCGGACCCGAACCCGCGGGAAGCCCGTACGGATACGCCACGCTGTTGGTAGCCAACGTGCACGTTGCGCCACTGTCGCAGGTGTCTGTGGGAGCGCCGCCCACGGTGACCGAGTTGGTGGACAGAGTGTTGCTGCCGGAAGTGAACTGAGTAGAGGTAGCTGTGACGTTCCAGCCCGCTCCTGACCCGGTGGCGTCCTGGACGTCGATCGCCAACCCCGCCGTGGTGGTCTGGTTCAACCCGTTCAAAGTGTCGGAGAAATTGATCGTGGAGGGAACCGCGATATTCAGGGTCCCGGCACTGATGGACGCGGTGGCTGTGGTCGACGCCGAGGCCACCGATGAGGCCACCGGCAGGACTGCAGCGGCACCCACGATGAGGGTGACGACCAGCAAGCGACTCAACCGGATCTTGAATAGCTCTCTCCCCGCCACAGTGCGCGCGCGAACTTGCTCTGCCATCCCTGAGTTATCGGCCCAATGGCCGCCGACTTGAGGACGCGACATCAGGGTCGTTGCGCAGCCAATGATGGCACCCTCGGAAGAAGGTGAGGGGGATCTCACAAGGTCAATCGGCACGATTCGGATAGAGCAATCGCCACCACGAAACGCGGCCTCATGGCAGTCCGAACTGACATATGGGCAGATCCAACTGCCATGCGCTCCAGGGGAGTCCGGCGACGAAGCAGGGCGAGAGCGCGCACGCGTCGGACCAGCACGCACAGAAGGAGAGGAACCACGTGCCAAGGCTTTGCCTTTGACCCGACGTCAGCCGACCCGAAGTCGCAACAGGGCTCAGTCGACTGACCGGACCCCGTCAGGGAGTTTCGAACTCCATCACGGGACGATGCTGGCAGCCGGACTCCATGTGTTGAGGTCGCGGGTCCGTCGCCGGGGAAGGAGGCCCGCGATGAGGCACGGCCGTCTCGGTCGCGGCGAACTGATCAATCGTCACGCGTGAGGAGTCACCTGATCGACAGCTGGCCGTTGCCCATAATCGCTACCAGCACCCTGCACCTGAACTGCCGTCACGCTTCCCGATCGCTGGATGACGCCCACGTCGTCGCCGAGATACGAGGCGACGACTCGTGCATCGGAAAGGACGGCCGACGGTGCTCCCCGCGTGACCACCCGACCGAGGTCCAGAGCGATGATCTCGTCGGACACGGAACTGATGAGCGGCATGTCGTGCTCGATGATCACGATCGAGCACTGTGTGGCACGCTGCATGTCCTTCAGTAGAGGGCCCAATGCCTCGGTCTCCCGCTGGGCGACACCCGATGACGGCTCGTCGAGGAGCAGCACCGACGGGTCATGGGCGATGGCCATGGTCAGGTCGACGATCCGCCTCACACCGGTGGAGAGCTCGGAGACGAACTTGTCCCGATAGGACTGGAGGTGCATCAGCTCGATGAGCTCCCCCACCCGCACGGCGACCTGACGCTCGGACTGCTGGATCGCCGGTAGGTCGAGCAGAGCCGCCAGATGGTCCCGCGTGGCGATATGGCGTTCGAGACCCATGGCGATGTTCTCCGAGACGGTGAGGGACGGGAAGATGCGAGCGTCCTGGAAGGACCGCCCCAGGCCGGCTGCCGACCGGCGGCTAGCCGACCAGGTGCCGATGTCGACGCCGTCCAGCTCGATCCGACCGCGATCGACTGGGAACACCCCGGAGATGAGGTCCAAGACGGTTGTCTTGCCTGCCCCGTTGGGGCCGATCAGCCCCAGCGTCTCACCACGACGCAGTTCGAGCGTGACGTCGTCGACGGCGACGATCCCGCCGAAGCGTTTGGTGAGGCCGCGGGTGGCGAGGACGACCGGCTGCGACACCTGTGGATCGGGTCCGCCGTCCCGGGACGACTGGCCGCTGACCCGCACTGGGAGGGCGGTCGTGCCGCTGCTGACCGCTCCTTCGAGGAAGACCGATCGCAGGAGGTCACCCCGAGCCAGGAGCTCGGCGGCTGCCCCCTCGAACCGGACCTCGCCCTTCTCCATGAAGTACGCGCGTTGTGCGATGGTCAGCGCCACGTTGACCGACTGCTCCACCAGGATGACCGGGCATCCCTCGGCGTGGATGGCTCGGACGATCTCCAGGAGCTGCTCGACGACGGCAGGGGCCAGGCCCAGGGACAGCTCGTCGATGATCAGCAGGCGGGGCTTGGCCACGAATGCCATGCCCAGGCCGAGCTGCTGCTGCTCCCCGCCCGAGAGGTTCCCCGCCATCTGGTGCCAGCGGTCCTTGAGACGTGGGAACAACTCCAGGACCCGTTGCGTGCGGGCGTGGACCTCGGCGGCGTCTTCCTTGGCGAACAGCCACGCCGCCGCCTTGAAGTGCTCGGCGACGGTAAGCGTGGGGAACACGGCGCGGCCCCCCGGCACCTGCACGATGCCCAACCGGGCCCGTTCGACCGGATCGGCGTGAGTGATGTCCTGACCGTCGAACACGATCGAGCCCTCGACCGGCTCAACGAGGCCGGAGATCGCCTTCAACA
>JARLGS010000297.1 GCA_031292695.1 Mycobacterium sp.
CAGAACGATGGGGTGGTCTGCTCGATGGCTTCACCGACTTCAAGCTCATATTCGCCCTACACCTGATGCTCGGCATTGCCACCGATCTCGGTCCAGTGATCGGCCTGGGTGATGTCCCGGCGGCAGTTCTTCACCGTCAGGGTCATGTCCGCGCCGACCTGGATGAACTGGTTGCGGATCACCTGGACGTTGTCGTCCTGGCCCACTTCTTGGCGGCGGTCGTGCAGCACCTTGAGCTGTTCGTCCTGGCCCACCTGCTCGGTGCGGTCGTTGCCGATTTTGAGGTGTGCGTCATGCTCCACGGTGTGGCTGCGGTCGTGGCCGACCATGGTGGTTTCGTCGTGGTTGATCTGCAGGTTGCGGTCTTTCTGGGCGTGGACGTAGATCTCCTCTTGTTGGTTTTCGTCTTCGAAGCGCAGTTCGTTGAAGCCTGTGCCCTTGTGGGTCTGGCTTTTCAGGGTCATGCGGGTTTTGTGTTGGGGCAGCGGGTACGGCGGGCGGTTGGCGGCGTTGAACAGGCTGCCGATGACGAAGGGCTGGTCGGGGTCCTGGTTGTGGTACTGGATAATCACTTCCTGGACGATACGCGGGGTGGCGATGGCACCCCACTTGGCGCCGGCCCAGCCTTGGGACACGCGCACCCAGCAGGAGCTGTGCTCGTTGTGCTGGCTGTAGCGGTCCCAGGGAAAGCTGACCTTGATGCGGCCCCATTCGTCGCAGTAGATCTGCTCGCCGGGCGGGCCGACCACGGTGGCGGTCTGTACTCCCTTCAGCCGTGGCCGGGGCAGCAGGTCGGTTTTCCAGTCGAGGTCGCTGGCCACCAGATGCGCGGTCTGCTGGTAGGTGGTGCCCTGGTCGCTGCCGGCGCTTTCTTCTTCCTGACTGGTGTATTGGGTGCCGTGGTGTTCGATGTAGATCGGCCGCCAGCGGCGGTTGTAGGCCTCGCGCCGGTGGCCGATCAGGTCGAAGGCCAGGCCCGGCTGCAGGCGGGCGTCGTCGCCTTCCACGGTGGCGACGCGGGCGTCGTTGCGCAGGGCCGCCAGCCGGGTCTTGGTGAAGGGCTTGCCGGCCTCGTCACGCTTGTAGCCGCCGGGGTAGTCGAAGCGCTCGTAGTGGGTTTGCTGGTGGTCGAGGTCGCGACCGTCGGCCCGGTGTTGTTGGGCGTAGCGCGGGTTCTTGAAGGTGTAGTCGCGTTGCACCTGGGTGGCAGTGCACACCTGTTCGGCGAAGTTCAAACGACGCAGGGCCGGCTCGGCCGGATCGCCGCCGGGTTGGTCGTTGAACAGCACCTGGTCGCGACCTTTACTACCTATGGCGCCGAACAGCTGTACCTCGTCGGTATAGATCAAGCGGTGGCCGTCGGCGCGGTGTTCGAAACGGTAGAGCAGGCCCTCTTGCGCGGCCAGCCGGGCGATGAAATCGAAATGGGTTTCCCCGGCCTGCACGCAGTATTCGAGGGGTTGATGGGGTTGGCCGAGGCGTTGCTC
>JARLGS010000298.1 GCA_031292695.1 Mycobacterium sp.
AGGTCTTCGTGGCGGCGTGGACCAAGGTTTTGGACAACGACCGTTTCTACATGTGATCGACTAGCGAGTTTTGACGCCGGCTCAGCCGGCGTCAACGTGACTCGGTACCCGGGGGGCCGGCCGGCCCACGGGGTACTGAGTCAGGTTGACGCCGGCTGAGCCGGCGTCAATCCTCGGTAGTCGATCAGATGTCGAACCGGTCGTTGTCCATCACCTTGGTCCACGCCGCGACGAAGTCCTTGACGAACTTCTCCTTGGCGTCGTCCTCGGCGTACACCTCGGCCAGCGCCCGCAGCTGCGAGTTGGAGCCGAACAGCAGGTCGACGCGGCTGGCGGTCCACTTCGGCGCACCGCTGGCACGGTCGGTGCCGACGTAGGTGCCGTCATCGGCGGGAGACGGCGCCCACTTGGTGCCCATGTCCGTCAGGTTGACGAAGTAGTCGTTCGTCAGCTGGCCCTTGTTGGCGGTCAGCACCCCGAGGTCCGAGCCACCGTGGTTGGCGCCCAGCACCCGCAGGCCACCGACCAGCACTGCCAGCTCGGGAGCCGACAGGCCCAGCAGGTTGGCCCGGTCGATGAGTCGGTACTCCGCCGGCAGGGTGTCGCCCTTGCCCGCGTAGTTGCGGAAGCCGTCACCCTTGGGCTCCAGGTACGCGAACGACTCGACGTCGGTCTGCTCCTGGGTGGCGTCGCCACGACCCGAGGTGAACGGCACCGCGATGTCGAAGCCGGCATCCTTGATGGCCTTCTCGAGGCCCACCACACCGCCGAGGACCACCAGGTCGGCGAACGACACACCGGTGTCAGACGCGGCCTGAATCTCCTCGAACTTCCGGATCACCTGAGCCAGCTCGTCGGATTCGTTGACCTCCCAGCCGAGCTGCGGCTGCAGCCGGATGCGGCCGCCGTTGGCACCGCCACGCATGTCGCTGGAGCGGTACGACGCCGCCGCCTTCCACGCGGTGTCCACCAACTGCTGCACGGTCAGACCCGAGCCTGCGATGGCCGCCTTGAGCGTGGCGACGTCGGCATTGCTGAGCGCCTTACCTGCCGGAATGACGTCCTGCCACAGCCAGGTCTGCTTCGGCGCCAGCGGTCCGAGGTAGCGCACCACCGGTCCCATGTCGCGGTGCAGCAGCTTGAACCAGGCCTTCGCGTACTCCTCGGCCAGCTCCTCGGGGTGATCCAGCCAGCGGCGGGTGATCTCACCGTAGATCGGGTCGAACCGCATCGACAGGTCGGTGGTCAGCATCGACGGGTGGGTCTTGCCGGTGCCCTGCGCCATCGGCACCGAGTTGGCCCAGCCTTCGTCCTTGGGCTTCCACTGGTTGGCGCCTGCGGGGCTCTTGGTGAGCTCCCACTCGTTGCCGTAGAGGATCTCCAGGAACGAGTTGTCCCACTTGGTGGGGGTGTGGGTCCAGGTCACCTCGAGGCCGCTGCTGACGGTCTCGTTGCCGAGGCCGGGGTTGGCCCAGCCCAGGCCCATCTGCTCCAGCGGTGCGGCCTCGGGCTCGACGCCGTTCTCGATGTCGGTGGCGCCGTGGGTCTTGCCGAACGTATGGCCACCGACGATCAGGGCGGCGGTCTCGACGTCATTCATCGCCATGCGGCCGAAGGTCTCACGGATGTCGATGGCAGCTGCCAGATAATCCGGATTACCTTCGGGGCCTTCGGGATTGACGTAGATCAGACCCATGTGGCTGGCGGCCAGCGGGTTCTCCAGCTTGGTGCGGTCACCGGCGCCGGCGTAGCGGTCCTGTGAGCCCAGCCACTCGTGCTCGGCGCCCCAGTAGATGTCCTCTTCGGGCTCCCAGAAGTCCGCACGACCGAAGGCGAAGCCAGCGGTCGTGAAGCCCATGTGCTCCATGGCCCGGTTGCCCGCATAGACGATCAGGTCGGACCACGAGATCTTCTTGCCGTACTTCTTCTTGAGCGGCCACAGCAGGCGGCGGGCCTTGTCCAGGCTGACATTGTCGGGCCAGCTGTTCAGCGGGGCGAAGCGCTGCATGCCGCGCCCGCCGCCACCGCGGCCGTCCTCCACCCGGTAGGTGCCCGCTGCATGCCACGACATGCGGACAAAAAGCGGGCCGTAGTGCCCGAAGTCGGCCGGCCACCAGTCCTGCGAGTTGGTCAGCAGCTCGTCGAAGTCGCGCTCGAAGGCCTCGAAGTCGAGGGTCTTGACGGCCTCGCGGTAGTCGTAGCCCTCGTCGGTCGGGTCGATCGCGGGGGGGTTCTTCTGCAAGATCTTCAGGTTGACCGCGTTGGGCCACCAGTCACGGTTACTGCCCCCTTCGACGGGCGGCTTGATGCGCATCGGGCAACCGCTCTCCGCTGGTTCCGTCTGGGCCGCTCCGATGGGGGGATGTTCCTCAGGCACTGAATTTCCTTCCGGGAGTGGTGAACTGGGCTGCGATCACGGATGTGATCGTGAAGTTGAAGTTGTTGCTGCCGAACAATCGGGGCACAGGCCCCAATAGATGACCTCGGCTTCGTCGACGACGAAACCGTCGAGCACGCCGTGACTGTCGGACGGGGTCAGGCAGGGCGCCTCCCCCGTCGCGCAGTCGATGTCGGCGATGGTCCCGCATGAACGGCACACCACGTGATGGTGGTTGTCCCCCACCCTCGATTCGTAGCGGGCCACCGAGCCCGAGGGCTGGATGCGGCGCACCAGGCCGGCTCCGGTGAGTGCGGCGAGCACGTCGTAAACCGCCTGCCTGGAAACATCGGGCAGAACGTCGCGCACCGCATCGAAGATGGTTTCGGTGTCGGCGTGCGGATGACCGGACACCACCTCGAGTACCGCGAGGCGGGGCCGCGTCACACGGAGATCTGCAGTGCGCAGCCGCTCCGTGTAGTCCGTTGTCACATGTCCACTTGTACGCGCTTTTTTGGAATGAGTCAAGACTTTACGGGAACCTGTCGGCACCCCACCAAGCCGCACAACGGGGCCAGGGCGGCCCCCGGCCAACAAGGTCAAAGCCATTGTTTCCCAGCCACTTTAGGCGATGAATCGCATTATCGCGTGGCAAACGTCCGCACCACAGGTAACCGGCGCGCCCAGCGGCCGACCCGCCGCAATGTCTGCCGGAATCGACTGAGGCGAGTTTGCCGACGACGGCCGGAACGGCACCTGTCAGTTGTTAATCTGCTGCATATGCAACGGCACGTCGAACGTCATCCGGTTCGCCGGTTGGCTGTCACACGACACCTACGGGTGCCCGCATGACCGCGGACGGGCAGAACCATTATTACTGGCTGACCGCGCTGCTCGCTGCGCGCGGTCTACAGACCAGAACAACCCGCGTGATCGCCGCCAGCAATGCGGCGCTCGGCATCGTCCCCATGCTCCTGATCCTCAGCCCGGCCGGTCCGCACGGCCGGGTACCCGAAGCGATCGCAGTCGCCATCGCTGTCGTCTCGATCGGCATCGGTGCGGTGTGGCTACGGCATACCTGGCCATCCCAGCGGTTCTCCGCCGCCTCGGTCGTCTTCGGAGCGATCCCCACAGGCGCGGCATGCCTGGTGATGTCGGATCCGATGCTGGGTCTGCTGGCCACGACCGCATTCATCTTCGCCAGTGGCTACGTAGCGTTCCTGCACCGGCCCATGGTGCTGGCCGGTCCCTGGACCATCGGCGCCTTCACCCTGATCTACCTGGCAGTGCGGATCGGCGCACACGACCCGGTGCTCGCCGCCTGCGGTGTCACGATAGTCGCGCTGCTCAACGTCTACGTGTTCTTCACCTGCCGGATCGCGATCAGGCTGAATACGTCCGACATCCACCACACCGAGATCGAACAACTCACGGGCCTGCTCAACACCAACGGCTTGTACGCCCGGGCAGCGAACCTGCTCGCCGCCCGCAACCGGCAGGACGACCAGCACATGGTGCTGGCCATGGTCAGCATCGACAGCTTTCCGTTGCTGACCTCGATGTCCGGACCTCGACGGGCCAACCAGGCCCGCATCGACGTCAGTCAGGCGCTGCGGGAGACGGTGCGCCGCAACGCGATCGCCGCACACATCTCCGATAGCGACTTCATCATCGCCGATACCTTCACCACGCCCGACGCGTCGCCGTTGATCGACCGGGTCCAAGGGGCGATGAAGTCGACCCCGTCCCGGGTCACCGCCAGCATCGGTGTGGTGTGCACCCCGCTGGCACCGCTCACCGTCCACCCGCCCGAAATCGTCATCGACGCGCTGCTGGCCGCCGCGGCGCAGGCCATGGAACGAGCGCGCGAGGACGGCGGCAACGACGTCCGCTACGACGTCCGCAATGACCTGCCCATCGACGACTGACCGCAGCCCGGGCCCGGGCACACTGGTGCGATGACTGCCACGGTGGTGGGTCCGGTCCTGGCCGTCGTCCTGGCGGCGATGACGATCGTCGCCGCGTTGGTCTACCGAGCCGGCGGGCTGGGTTCGGGCACGGTGATCCCGGGCGCTGCCGCGCGCGCCGTGGTGCAGCTGGCCGCGGTGTCCACGATCCTGGCGGCCGCGATGACCCAACTGTGGTCATCGGTCGCAGTGCTGGCTGCGATGTTCGCCGTCGCCACCGTCACCGCGGCGCGACGCAGCCGGGCCGGCCGGAGCTCGGCATGGATGGTGATGCCGCTGGCAGCGGGGCTCGCCCCGGTGGTGCCGACCCTGCTGTTGACCGGGCTGATACCGGCGACCGGTGTGGCGCTGGTACCGGTCGTCGGCATCGTGCTCGGCGGCACGATGACGGCGAGCGCGGTCGCCGCCAAGCGCGGCCTGGACACCCTCAAGCTGCGCGCCGGGGAGGTCGAAGCCGCGCTGAGTCTCGGGATGAGCGAACGAGATTCACGCATGGAGGTGATATCGCACGAATTGGCCGACGCGATGCTGCCGGCCGTGGACCAGACGCGCACCGTCGGCCTGGTGACCCTGCCAGGGGCCTTCGTCGGCGTGCTGCTCAGCACCGGGTCGGCGACCCAGGCCGGCGCCGTTCAGATCCTGGTGCTGATCGCCCTGCTGTTGGCTCAGTCCTGCGCGGTCGGAGCCGTCGGCGAATTGGTCGCCCGCGGTCGTATCGCCCGGGCCGCGGCCTGACTGGCTAGACCGACGCCGGCAGTTGCGCCCTGATCAGCGGCGCGATCAGGGCGGCCAGGTAGGCGTGCCCGGCGTCGGTCGGGTGCACCCCGTCGCGCCCAATCAGGTCCGGGCGGTCCATGAACCAGCGCTCGGCAATCGGGTCGATGAACACGGCGCCGGCGAAACCGGCTTGCATGCTGAGCACATCGCGGATCTGCAGTACCGCCGGTGGCACGTCGGGCGTCGGCCAGGGCGGGCCGATCACCAGCAATTTGGCCGCCGGCGCCTTCGCGCGCGCCTGCATGAAAGCGTCGTGCGCCGCTCCGGACAGTTGCAGCGGATCGACCCCCTCATCGTTGCGGGAGCCGAAGAACACCACCAGGACGTCGTCCGGGCGTACCGCCCGTGCGGTGAGGTCGCCAAAGATGCTGCCGTGGTCTCCGCGGACGACGTACCCGGCGCGGCCCTCGGCAGCGACGTCGGCGGCAACCGGAACGCCCTCCGCGGCCAGGCTCCGCCAGGCCTGCGTCGGCCAGCCGTGCGGACCCTGACCACCCAGATCGGTCCCATTGGTGTACGAATCGCTGACCACCGCAACGCGTTCGAGCGGCGCACCCCGCGTCACATTCCGGTACGCGTGTGCCGGAATGGGTGCACCCACCGCAGCTACCGCCAGCAGCGCACAGGCCAGCAAGAAATTTGTCAGGTGACGCACTACACCCCCACGATCAGTCGGTTGCACGATGAGTTCCGGTCAGCCCGCCCGCGAGGTGGGCTCATCATCGTCGTCAGATATCGCCTGCAGCTTACGTTGGCCTGCAACGGTTTTCGAGTCATTGACGGGAGCGACCATGCGGCGCATCCAATGCCGCGCCGGTTCTTCGACGTAATGGAACAACACCACAGCGCCGGCGAACGAGCCGGCCAGCAGCGCCAACACGACGAACTTGGTGCTCCAGCTGGGGGCCATGTCGATGCGGTACTGCGCCTCCGCCCAGTTCCAGCTCTGATGCACCAGTTCGTGGACCATGTAGAGGCTGAACGACACTTTGCCGCCGTACACCATGGCCCGAGTGGACAGCAGCGCCGGCAGGCTCCCGGCGCCGACCGACAGGGCCACGATCAGCGGCAGGAAGAAAACATCGACCAGTCCGAAGTCATCGCGGATCGACTGAATCGGGTGCGCGTCGAACCAGTACAAGAGGCCGACCGTAGCAGCGACCAGCACCACGGACAGCAGGCCCGCGACCATCCGTCCACGATCGCTCAGGTTCAGCCGGCGCACCGCGGCGCAGGCCAGAGCGCCTGCGGTGAACTGCAGAACGATGCGCGGCAGCCAGCTCCACGGCGTGTAGAAGGCACCGGTCGCGCCCAGGAAGATCAGCGGTGGCAGCGTCGCGGCGAACGCCAGCCACAGCAGGGTGCGCGCCCGGCTGGCCCGGGCCACCCGGAAGAGCACCACCACCAACAGCCCGAACAGCAGGTAGGCCAGCCATTCTGCGCTGATCGACCAAGCCGGGCCGTCCCAGCTGGTGTCGTCGAAGAACGGCACGAACCACAGCTGGACCAGGAACAGCTGTCGCAGGTAGTTCGGCCCGGTGAGGTTCGCCGCCTCCGGCGACGGGAAGTTGCCGACGTTGAGGGTGAAGATGACCCACGCCGCAGCCAGGTGCATGGTGACCAGGTAGACCGGCCACACTCGGGCCAGCCGCAACCACAGGAAGTGCAGGGTTTCGCGCAACGACCAGGCCGGCCCCAGGCGATCCAGGTAATTCCAGGTCAGCACGAAGCCGCTGAGGATGAAGAACAGGTCGACGCCCTGCGCGCCACAGTCGAGGATCGGCGCAAGCGCCTCGCTCAGCGGCGGCGACGCCTGCTGCAGCAATGGGCGGAAATGAAACAGCACCACCCAGACAGCAGCGACGATGCGCAGGCCGGACAAGGCCTTGATCTCACCGCTGCGCACAACACTCATTTCCGGACTCTGCATAGTTGGTTTCGCATCACATGCGTCGGCGGCCGGGCAATCGCTGGACCCCCGCAGTGGCAACGGGCCGCGCAAAAAGGGTAACAGCGGCACAAGCCTGACCCCCCGCGCGAAACCTGTGAGGTTGCCGTCCAAGACACACCCGACCGCGTGATCACCACGCCAATAAATCTCGATTCGCGAAATCCCGCATTCACCAGTGCCAACGCACATGAGTGTGGGAATCGGCTATGCCTGCGATCACAAACCACTGGAATATCCGACCGTCCCGGAGCATTCTGTAGTCATGCTAATTAGGCGGAAGTTCACTACATCGGCGGTCGCCGCGGTGGCCGCCACAGCAGCGATAATTGCTGCTCCGGCGGCTGCGCTGACCTTCTCGGGAGGCCTCACCCCGGACCGGACCGTGGTCGCTGACGGCACCCCGACCGGTTCCGGCGGTCCGGACGGTCAGGGCGGCGGAGGCGGCTGCGGCGGCGGTTCCAACTGGCAGGGCTGCGGTGGCTGGAACCCGTTCAACGGCGGATTCGGCCACGGCTGCATCAATGGGATGTGCGGCGGCTGGGACGGCACGCGAGGCTGGGGCGGCTGATCCGCGCTTCTGCGGAACGCACGATGGCAGCGGACGCTGGTCGGCGGAATACCGTCGGTCCCGTCAATTGCCGTCATATCATTGCTGACAATATTCGGCATATTTGCTTGTGGCCGCAGGAAATTGCATCAGCCCTATTCGCAGGCTCTCTGTTGAATTCGAATTGAACGCTGATATCGACGGTATCGGTTGCTCGGTCGATTACCTGCTCAGCGGTTGAGCCGGCGTAAATAAGCAGATGTGCGGGGTCGGCGGTCACCCCTAAGCTGGCAGCCGTGGACACTTCGGATGCGCCGAATCCGGCCCTCGACGCGCTTCACCTCGCCGATGTCGTACCCGCGGTGCTGGCCGCCATGGGCGTGGCCGGGATCCAGCAGGACGGCATCCACCACAGCATCGACCTGCCCACGGGCATTCGAGGCGCCTGCGTACTGCTCATCGACGGCCTGGGCCACCAATTGCTCGACACCCACGCAGACGACGCTCCGGTGCTCGCCGGACTGCACGCGCGTACCGTCCGAGTGGGTTACCCGTCGACCACCAGCGCCGGGCTCGCCGCAGTGGGCACCGGCCGGCGCTCGGGCGAGCACGGAATGGTGGGCTACTCGTTCCAGATTCCCGGCGCCGGAGTGGTCAACGCGCTGCGCTGGACGCCCCACCCGACGGGCCCCGACCTGCGGGATACCCTGCCGCCGGAGGAAATTCAGCCGCTGCCAACCACATTCGAGCAGGCCAGCTCGGCCGGCGTGGCCGTAAGTGTCATCTCAGGCGCCGAATTCACCGGTTCGGGAATGACCCGCGCGGTGCTGCGCGGCGGCCACTACGTCGGGGTACACCGACTCGGCGATCTGGCAGCCCGGGTCCAACAGGCCATCGCCGACGGC
>JARLGS010000299.1 GCA_031292695.1 Mycobacterium sp.
GCGCCGAGTGCGTCGCGCAACTCGGCCAGGCGCCGCTGTGCCAGCTGCGCGTGCGCGTCGCCGGCCAGCCGGAAGCCGAGCCCGAACTCCGCGTTGTCTTCGAACAGCGAGTTCGACCAGGCCGGGCCTCGCCCGTCGCCGTCGGTGGTCCACGGGGTGGTGGGCAGGTTACCGCCGTAGATCGACGAGCAGCCGGTTGCGTTGGCGATCATCAGCCGGTCGCCGAAAAGCTGTGAGAGGAGCTTGAGGTACGGCGTCTCTCCGCAACCCGCGCAGGCGCCGGAGAACTCGAACAGCGGCTGCAGGAACTGGGTGCCGCGTACGGTGCCGAAGTCCACCCGGGACCGGTCATTGGTCGGCAGGGTCTCGAAGAAGGCGATGTTGTCTCGCTCGGCGGCCAACCGCGGCTCGCTGGGAGCGAGATTGATCGCCTTGGTCACGGTGGTGCCGGGAATGACGACCGGGCAGGCTTCGACACACAGGCCGCACCCGGTGCAGTCCTCGACGTACACCTGCAGCGAGTACCGGGCGTTCGGCAGGCCAACGGCGTCCAGCGGCGCCGAGTCGAACTTCTCCGGCGCGCCCGCCAGCCGGGACTGGTCGTAGTACTTCGACCGGATCACGCTGTGCGGGCAGACGAAGCTGCAGTTACCGCACTGAATACAGCTCCCGGCATCCCAGACCGCCACCAGTTCGGAGATGTTGCGCTTCTCATACGCGGTCGTGCCACTGGGGTAGGTACCGTCCACCGGAAGTGCGCTGACCGGCAAGGCATTTCCGCGCCCGGCCATCATCTCCGCAGTCACGGTGCGCACGAACTCCGGCGCATCCTCGGGCACTGTCGGTACCGGCGCGCGCACAGAAGTGGCCAGGCCCGGCGGCTGGACGCGGTGCAACCCGTCCAGCGCGGCACTGACCGCGGCCAGTTCGCGCCGCAGCACGTCGGCGCCGCGGTCGCCGTACATCTTTTCGACCGATTCCTTGATCCGGGCGATGGCCCGCTCGCGGGGCAGCACCGCAGCGATCGCGAAGAAGCACGTCTGCAACACGATGTTGATCCGCCCGGCAAGCCCGACCTCGCGGGCGATCCGGCCGGCGTCCACGACGTACAGCGTGATCCGCTTGGCCAGGATCTGTTCCTGAACCAGCCGGGGCAGAGCGTCCCAGACCTTCGCAGCAGGCTGCCGACAGTTCAGCAGCAGCGTCGCGTCCGGGGCGGCCCGACCCAGTACGTCCACTTTGTCGAGAAACCGGAACTGGTGACAGCCAACGAAATTGGCTCCATTGATGAGGTACGGGGCATGAATGGGAGCCGGCCCGAAACGCAAGTGCGACTCGGTCTGCGAACCCGATTTCTTCGAGTCGTAGACGAAGTATCCCTGGGCGTGCAGCCCTTCCTCGGACCCCAGGATCTTGATCGTGTTCTTGTTCGCGCTGACCGTTCCGTCAGAACCCAACCCGAAAAAGACTGCCCGGACCGTGTCAGGCGACTCGATGTCGAACGCCGGGTCGTAGTCGATACTCGAACCAGAGACGTCGTCGTCGATACCGACGGTGAATCGCCGGCGCGGCTGGTCACGAGCGAGCTCGGTGAACACCCCGGCAACCATGGCGGGCGTGAACTCCTTGGAGGACAAGCCGTATCGTCCGCCCGTCACGCGCGGCATGACCGGTCGTTCTCCGTCGGCATGCGCCTCGGCGAGCGCCGCCACAACGTCCAGAAACAACGGTTCGCCGATCGACCCGGGCTCCTTGGTGCGATCCAGAACACCGACCGTGCGCACCGTCGCCGGCAGCGCGTCGAGAAGCGCTCTGGTGGGAAACGGACGGTACAGCCGCACCTGGACCACCCCGACCCGCTCGCCGCGCTCGACGAGAGCGGCGACCGTCTGCACCACCGTCTCGGCGCCAGAGCCCATCACCACCAGCACGCGTTGCGCCTGCGGGTGTCCGGTGTAGTCGACGATGTGCATCGTGCGGCCGGTGCGTTCGCCAAGGCGGGACATCAGGTCCTCGACCACGCCCGGAACCCGTGCGTAGAAGGGGTTCACCGTTTCCCGCGCCTGGAAGTAGACGTCGGGATTCTGCGCGGTGCCGCGAATGAACGGGCGTTCGGGCGACAGCGCCCGTCCGCGGTGCGCCCACACCAACTCCTCGGGCACCAGCGCCCGCAGGTCGTCGTCGGAAAGCGTCTCAATTGTGTTGAGTTCGTGCGATGTTCGGAATCCGTCGAAGAAGTGCACAAACGGTACCCGGGTGGTCAGCGTGGCCGCTTGGGCAATGAGTGCCAGGTCGTGTGCCTCCTGTACCGAGGCAGATGCGAGCAACGCGAATCCCGTCTGCCGCACGGCCATCACGTCGGAATGGTCGCCAAAGATCGACAACCCCTGCGCGGCAAGCGATCTGGCTGCCACGGTGATGACGGCCGACGTCAGCTCGCCGGCGATCTTGTACATGTTCGGGATCATCAACAGCAGACCCTGCGACGAGGTGAAGGTCGTGGTCAACGCTCCGCTCTGCAGGGCGCCGTGCAGAGCCCCCGCCGCTCCACCCTCGCTTTGCATTTCGACCACCGTCGGGACAGTGCCCCACACATTGGGCCGCTTCGCGCTGGACCATTCGTCGGCCGACTCGGCCATCGGCGATGACGGTGTGATCGGGTAGATGCAACACACCTCGTTGAGCCGGTAGGCGACGGAGACGGCGGCCTCGTTGCCATCCACTGTGGCACAAGTCATTTCGACTCCGGGAACATCTCGATGGCATGTACCGGGCACTGATCGAAGCAGACGGCGCAGCCGGTGCACTTGTCGTAGTCGAACTTGTACCGGTGCCCGACCCCGAGTTTGATCACCGCGTCCTCCGGGCACGCCCCGAGGCAGCCGTCGCATTCGAAGCAGTTACCGCACGAGAGGCAGCGTGCCGCCTCGTAGATCGCCTCCTCGGCGGACAAACCGCCGACGACCTCCTCGAAACTCCCGACGCGGGCGTCCGGCTCGAGTTCGGGCTGCCGACGACGCGCGGCGTCACCGAAGAACCATAGGTGCAGCGAATCGAACGTCGCCGTCGGATGTTTCGCCGGGCGTCCGACCGTGGCGTCGCGCAGCCAGGCGTCGATACTGTGTGCCGCCTTTTTCCCGTGCCCGACACCAACCGTGACGGTGCGCTCGCTGGGCACCATGTCACCGCCGGCGAATATGCCCGGACAGCCGGTCATCAATGACTCCGAGACGCGCACGCTGCCGTCACCATCGAACTCGACTCCCGGCAGCGTCCGCATGAACGCCGACTCCGTTTCCTGACCGAGTGCCATGATCAGGGTGTCGGCGGCCAGCGTCTCAAAGCGTCCGGTGGGTCGCGGGTAACCCGAGTCGTCGAGTTCCATTACCTCGACCCGCAATTCGGGGCCGTCGAAGGCGGTGACTGTTCGTAGCCAGTTGATGCGCACACCCTCGCGTTCGGCGTCCTCGGCCTCCTGTTGGTGGGCGGGCATCTGCTCGCGAGTGCGGCGGTAGACGATGACCGCGTCCTCGGCGCCGAGGCGGCGGGCCACGCGCGCGGCGTCCATCGCGGTGTTGCCGCCGCCGTAGACAGCCACGTGGCGCCCGATCACCGGCCGTTCGCCGGAGGCGACGTTGCGCAGAAAAGACACCGCATCCACCATCGTGCCGGCGTCGCGGGCCGGGATGTCGACACGTTTGGCCAAGTGCGCACCGACCGCGACGAACACCGCGTCGAAGCCGCCCTCGTCCCGCTCAGCCGCGAGGTCGTCGACGCGATGCCCAGTGGTCAACTGCACGCCCATGGCCGCGATCCGGTTGAGTTCGACATCCAGCACCTCACGGGGCAGCCGGTAGCTCGGAATCCCGTACCGCATCATTCCGCCGGGAACCGCGCCCGCGTCGCGGATCTCGACCGCATGGCCAAGGCGGGCCAGGTGGTAGGCGGCGGACAGTCCGCTCGGCCCCGCGCCGACGACCAGGACTCGCTTGCCGGTGCGGGCATGCGGCGGTTCGAAATTCCAGCCGCGCTGCCAAGCAAGGTCACCGAGGAACCGCTCCACCGAATGGATCGATACGGAGCTGTCGAGATGGGCACGGTTGCAGACGGTTTCACACGGGTGGTAGCACACCCGTCCGTGGATCGCGGCGAATGGGTTGTCCGTGACGAGCTGACGCCAGGCCTGCTCGTGCCGGCCGGCGGTGGCATGGGCAAGCCACGCTTGGATGTTCTCTCCAGCGGGGCAACCGGCATTGCACGGCGGCATCAGATCGACGTAGACGGGTCGATGCTCGCGAACCGGTCCGGCCCGGGAGTGGCTGTGCGCCAGATCGGCGAGCGGCGTGACGTCCTCATCGTTTCCGGTCATCATCAACCCGGGAACCGGACGATGGTGCCTGGCATCAGCTGGACGACACGACCGTGGCATTCCACTTCGATCCCGGCCGCGTCACGGGGATCGACACTGATGATGACGCCTTTGCCGCTGACCCGCAGGTGCAGGTGAAGACCGCGGTAGTGGATCGGTATCGCAAGCACACCAAGGGATTCCGGCCAGTGCGGGGCGAGGATGATCCGGTCGGACCGGGTCTCGAGCCCGGTGAAACACCGCTGCATGAGGTCGACGGTGCCCGCCATGGCCGCCAGGTGAATGCCCTCGGACGTGGTGCCGCCCTGGATGTCGGAGACGTCGGACTTCAGCGCCTGCTGGAAGAACTCCAGCGCGCGGTCGCGGTTGGCCCTGGCGAGCACCCACGTGTGCACAACACCGCTGAGCGTCGAGCCATGCGACGTGCGCGCCAGGTAGTAGTCCACCATCTTCGGCACCTGATCGGAGGTGAAGCGGTAGCCGAGCCGCTCAAGTAGCTCACGCAACTCGGTCCCGGACAGCAGGTAGAGCAACATCAGGGCGTCGGCCTGCTTGGAAGCCTTGTAGCGGTTGACGTCGTCGTGCTCTGCCTCCAGGATGCGGTCCAGGCGTTGGATGTCGCCGTACTGCCGACGGAGGCGGTCCCAATCCAGTTCTGCCAGATCACCGTAACCCTCGAACTGACTGACGACGCCATCGTGGAACGGGACGTACATCCGGCGGCTGACCTCCTCCCAGTGCGCCAGTTCGGCACTGTCCAGTCCGAGCGCTTCCATCATGTCCAGCCGGTTGGGCAGCGGGAGCAGATTCAGGGCATCGATGGCCCGCATGATCACCCAGACCGCCATCACGTTCGTGTAGGCGTTGTTGTCGATGCCGTCGTAGGGGGCGTCGGGATAGCCCGAGTGGAACTCGTCGGGCCCGATCACGCCCCGGATTCCGAAGCGGGCGCGCTCGTCGTCGTAGGTGGCCCTGCTGACGAAGAAGCGCGCGACCTCGGCCAGCAGCTCTGCGCCGTAGTCGATCAGATATGCGAGGTCGCCGGTGACCTGGTAGAACTTCCACGCGTTGTAGGCGACGGCGATACCGATGTGGTGCGCGCGAGCGCTGGCGTCCGGATTCCAGTGGCCGCTGCGCGGATTGAGGTGTAGCCGTTGGCTTTCCTCGCGGCCGTCGCTGCCGGACTGCCAGGGAAACATCGCACCCGCATAGCCGGCGGCCGCGGCGGCGTGACGTGCTTCCGGGAGACGCCGGTAACGGTATTTCAGCAGAGACCGGGTGATCGTCGGTAGCCGCAGGTTGAGCACGGGGAAGATGAACAGTTCGTCCCAGAAGATGTGGCCGCGATATGCCTCGCCGTGCAGTCCGCGGGCCGGCACCCCGACGTCGAGGTCGTCGGTGTTCGGTGACACCGTCTGTAGCAGGTGCAGCAGATGCAGCCGCAGGACGCGCAATTCGTCGCCGAAGTCGTCGAATTCGATGGAAAGCCGTTCCCACAGATGTACCCAGTCGGTCCGATGCCCGTCCAGCAGCTTGTCGAACCGGCCGAGGCGGGAGATCCTCCGCTGAGCGTCGACAGCGGGTTCGGATGTCGCGACATCGCGCCCCGTGTGGACGGTGACGATCTTCTCGACAGTCACCGATTCGCCGACCGACAGCGCAACGCTGATGTCATGACCAATTTCGGCGTCCTCGTGGAAGAGCCGGAAAGACGCCGGGACGGGCGCACCGTCGCGCCACACGGTGCTTCGCGCCGCGATGGCGACAGAGATGCGGGATTGGGTCGTCTGCGCGGTGAGCAGCACCGAATCCGCAGAGATCTCGTGCGTCTGGACTGAGCCAAGATGCTGATTGGCGAGGTCCCGGTAGCGCTCGACAAGCGAGTTCGTCACGCCGCCGTCCACGGTGGAGCGAATCTCGATGGTCCCTGACCAATCCTCGGCGCAGACCGTCGTCTCGAGGGCTCCGACGTGGGGCATGTGCATCGCGACGAATCGTCGTTGCCGCAGTGAACTCGTTCGGCCGGCACCGTCGCGGAACCGCGCCTCGCGAGTCAGCACTGCGCCGCGAAGATCGAGGGTCTGCCGGTAGGACAGCACGTCGACCGCATCGATATCGAACCACGTGCCGCCGTCGATCCGGAAAGTCAGCGCAAGCCAGTTGGGCAGATTGACCAGGCTCTCGTTGTCGATCCGGGTGCC
This sequence comes from Mycobacterium sp., assembly GCA_031292695.1. Classification (GTDB taxonomy): domain Bacteria; phylum Actinomycetota; class Actinomycetes; order Mycobacteriales; family Mycobacteriaceae; genus Mycobacterium. The sequence goes on from JARLGS010000299.1 coordinate 6,571, forward strand.
TGACACGTCGTCGACGAGGCGGTTGTACACCCCGGCGGCATAGGTGCCGGGGTAGTGCGCTTGCCCGGCCTTCGATTCCGGTGCGGCACCCCGGGTGGCGAAATACCCGTTTCCCAACGTGCACAACGCCTCGCGAAGCTTCTCGCTTTGTGGGTCGTACCCGTCGAAGGTGTACTGCCACGCCTTGCCCGAAACGTGATGCTTGTAGGCCAGCCACTGCGATCCGCGGTGGATGAAGCTGCGCACCTCAGCGGGACTCTGCAGGACGAAGTGGGCGGCGGTCTTGCGGTCCCCGTCTTCGCCGTGCGCAACGACGATTCCGATTCCGTCGAAGTGAACCGCGTCGAAAGCGTCTTCGTCGGTGAGGTCGTCGCCGATGTAGATCGGCAGCAAGGAACCGGTCGGGTCGATGCGATCACGGATCCAAGCCAGCGTGGTCCCTTTGTCCCAGTCGATATCGGGCCGCAACTCGACGAGCATGCGCCCACTGGTCACCCGCAGTCCGTCTCGCTGTCCTAGCAGGTGGGCCAGGGCGACGATCTCATCGACGTGTTGCGGTTCGACCTCGCGGTAGTGCACCGCGACGGCAAAGCGCTTGTGCTCAACGCGAACTCCCGGAATCCGGGCCAGGCCATGGGTCAACTCGGCGGCCGCCCGTTCGAGCAGAGGCACGCAAACCGCAGCCGCCTCGTTGCAGTGGTAGGTGCCGTCAGGCCCCGTCAGTTCGAACCCGTGGCTACCTGCGTACCAGATGCCCGGTATGCCTACCCGGCTGCGGATGTCCGCGAGGTCACGTCCGCTCAGGATAGCCACCGGGCACGCCGCCGCGACGCATTCCAGTGCCTCGGCCGCGCCGTTGACGAGCGCGGCCGCAGCGGGATCGGAAACGATGGGGGACAGCGTGCCGTCGTAGTCCAGGAACAACACCGACTCTCGGGCGCTGGTGATCCCGATCAGCTGACCATATGACTCCAACGCATTCGGAAGTTCCGAGACGCGTTTGTCGCCGCCGCGAACGTTGACGTCTGCCACGCCGGCGACGACGACGTCGGCGCCGCTGTGCCGCAGGTCGTCGGCATGTCCGCTCCGGTCGATGCCGATGACGACCGCGAAACCGCCATCGCGGCCCGCGGTCACTCCGGCGTCAGTGTCCTCGATGACGACGCACCGTTGCGGCCGCACCCCGAGCCGGCGCGCGGCCTCCTGGAGTACCGCTGTCCCGCGTTCACCGGCGATTCCGTCAATGCATACGTCGAACAGGTGGTCCAAGCCTGCGGTCTTCAACGCGTGCTGACACTGCGGATTCGACGAATAGGCCGCCGTGGCAACGTCGATGGCTCGAAGCTCTCGGGCCAGATTCGCGGTCGGTTCGAGGAACCGCGTATCGGTGCTCAGCGCACTGTCAACGTTGAAGAGCACCGCGTCGTGGCGACGCGGGTCGATGGTGACGGGCAGTTTCATGAAGTACGGACGAGCTGTCGTTCCAGCTCCAGCACTTGGCGAGTGGTCTTGATAACCGAGTCGGGGTTGAGGCTCATCGACTCGATACCGACCCGC
>JARLGS010000004.1 GCA_031292695.1 Mycobacterium sp.
ACGGCGCCCGCCGGTCGATCACGTCCGGAGTGCTGCCCGCAGAGCTGCTCTACGCCCATCCCGGCTATCTGCGCGCCGCCCGCGGTATTCAGGTGCCGGGCCGCCATCAGCTGTTCCTGCACGGCTGCGATATCAGCCGTCATTCCACCGGCAGCTTCGTGGTGAACGCGGACTGGACGCAGGCGCCGTCGGGGGCCGGGTACGCCCTGGCCGACCGGCGGGTCGTCGCGCACTCGGTGCCCGACCTGTACGAACGGGTGGCGCCGCGCCCGGCGTCGCCGTGGGCGCAGGCCCTGCGGCTGGCGCTGATCGACGCGGCACCGGAGGCTGCACAGGAACCGGTGGTGGTGGTGCTCAGCCCCGGTATCCACTCCGAAACCGCGTTCGACCAGGCGTACCTGGCCAGCGTGCTGGGCTTTCCGCTGGTCGAGTCGGCCGACCTGGTGGTGCGCGACGGCAAGCTCTGGATGCGCTCGCTCGGCACCCTCAAAAGGGTCGACGTGGTACTGCGCCGGGTGGATGCCGACTATGCCGATCCGCTGGACCTGCGGCCCGATTCCCGGCTGGGCGTGGTCGGGCTGGTCGAGGTGCTGCGCCGCGGCGCGGTCTCTGTGGTGAACACGTTGGGCAGCGGCATTCTGGAGAGCCCGGGCATTGCGCGGTTCCTACCGGAATTGGCCGAATTGCTCACCGGCGAAACCCCGGAACTGCCGGCGGCCCGATGTTTCTGGGGCGGCCTCGAAGCGGAGCGATCACATCTGTTGAGCAAGCTGTCCACCCTGCTGATCCGCCCGGTGACCGGTGGCCCGGCGATTGTCGGCCCGGCCCTGTCCGCGGCGGGGCGCGCCGACCTGGCGGCCCGCATCGACGCCACCCCGTGGCAGTGGGTGGGACAAGAACTGCCAGAGTTCTCGACGGCGCCGATGGACCTGTTGCCGACTGGACTGTCCGCGGGTTCCGTCGGCATGCGGCTGTTCACCGTCGCCCAACGCGGTGGATATGCACCGATGATCGGCGGTCTGGGTTATGTGCTGGCCCGCGGTCATGCCGCATACAGCATGAAAACTGTTGCTGCCAAGGATATCTGGGTCCGTACCCCGGAACGGTCCACTGCCGTTCCGGCACCGCCGATCGATCTGCCGGCCATGACCCCGAGCCCCACCCGGGCCGTGAGCTCGCCCCGCGTGCTCTCCGACCTGTTCTGGCTGGGCCGGTACGCCGAGCGCGCCGAGTTCTCCGCGCGACTGCTCACCGTCACCCGCGAGCGGTACCACGAATTCCGCTACCGGCACGACGTGGCCGGTAGCGAGTGCGTGCCGGTCCTGCTGGCGGCGCTGGGGAAGATCACCGGCACTGACACCGGGGCCGACGGCGACTATGCCGAACAGGTGGCGATCGCACCGACCACGTTGTGGGCCCTGACCGGGGACCGGCATCGCGCGGGCTCACTGGCCCAGTCGGTGGAGCGGTTGGGGCTGGCGGCGCGCGCCGTCCGCGACCAGATGTCGAACGACACCTGGATGGTGCTGGCCGCTGTCGAACGCGCCGTGCTGCACCCGGTGGACCGGGCGGGCCGACGGCACGGCTCGCTGGCGCCCCCGGACTCGAAGTCCGAGGGTGAGGCGTACCTGGCCACCGCACACAGCCAGACGCTGGCCGGGATGCTGGCCCTGTCCGGGGTCGCGGCCGAATCGATGGTCCGGGACGTCGGCTGGACCATGATGGACATCGGTAAACGCATCGAGCGGGGTCTTGGCCTGACCGCATTGCTGAGCGCCACTCTGACCGCCGCCCGCGGCGCGGAGACCGAACGGACCGTCACCGAGTCGGCGCTGGTGGTGTGTGAATCAGCGGTGATGTACCGCAGACGCACGCTGGGCAAGGTCAGTGTGGCCGCACTGGCCGACCTGCTGCTGTTGGACGAGGAGAACCCGCGGTCGCTGGCCTTCCAGTTCGAACGGCTGCGCAGCGATCTGCGGGCGTTGCCGTCGTCGACCGGGTCCACCCGCCCGGAACGGACGATCGAGGAGATTGGCGCCCGGCTGCGTCGCCTGGACCCGGCCGACCTGGAACACGTCACCGGCGACGGCCGGCGTGTCGAACTGGCCGAACTGCTCAACGGCATACACGCCGACCTGCGGGAACTGTCCGACCTGATCAAGACCGCTCACCTGGCCCTGCCCGGTGGCATGCAGCCACTGTGGGGTCCCGACGAACGGCGGCAGATGCCATGACTTCGCCCGGCGCTCGGGGTTACCAGATCACCCACCGCACGGTGTACCGCTACTCCGACGTGGTCACCAGTTCGTACGGCCGCGGCTTCCTCACCCCACGCGACGGCGGCCGGCAGCGCTGCCTGTCGCACGAGTTGGTGATCAAACCGGAACCCGCCGATCGCTCCACCAGCCGGGATGCGTACGGCAATGTCAGCTCGTATTTCCATGTGACACAACCGCATCGGGAACTCACCGTGACTGGACGCAGCATCGTGGAAGTCGATCCGCCGTCGGCAGAGCTGTACACCACGGGTGTGGCTCGCGAGCCGTGGGAGAACGCCCGGCCGGTGGGGCCCAATGGCGCGCTGGCCGCCGAGTTCGTCCTCGATCTGCAGCCGGCTGAGATCACCGATGCGGTACGGGCTTATGCGGCACCGAGTTTCCTGCCGGGGCGGCCGCTGATCGAGGTGCTGCGCGATCTGAACTCGCGAATCTTCACCGACTTCACGTACCGCTCCGGGTCGACGACGGTGTCCACGCGGGTCGCTGAGGTGCTGGCCGACGGGGAAGGGGTGTGTCAGGACTTCGCCCGGCTGGCCATCGCCTGCCTGCGCGCCAATGGCCTTGCCGCCTGCTATGTTTCGGGTTACCTGGCCACCGATCCACCGCCGGGCAAAGAGCGGATGGTGGGGGTCGATGCCACCCATGCCTGGGCTTCGGTGTGGACGCCGGAGCACGAGTGGCTGGGGCTGGACCCGACCAACGACCAGATGGTCGATGAGCGGTACATCGTGGTCGGATTCGGTCGCGACTACGCCGACATCCCGCCGCTGCGCGGCATCATCTACACCGACTCCGAGCGCAGCATCATCGACGTCGCGGTGGACGTCGCGCCCGTCACCGGAGACGTGCTGCGTGCGTGATTTCAATTGCCCCAACTGCGGTCAGCGGCTGGCGTTCGATAATTCGGTGTGCCTCGGCTGCGGTAGTGCGCTCGGCTTTTCCCTGGAGGACATGGCGCTGCTGGTGATCGCGCCGTCGGACAGCAGTGACCACGCCGGTGAGGTGTCCTCGACCGACTACCGGCTCTGCGCGAATCTTCATCTGGCCGCATGCAATTGGCTGGTCCGGGTGGGGCCGGTGCCGCAGCTGTGCGTATCGTGCGTGCTGACCCGAACCCGGCCCGGTGACGATGACGCCAAGGCCGTAGCGGCCTTCGCCGATGCCGAGCAGGCCAAACGCCGGCTGATCGTCGAGTTGGCCGAGCTGGGCCTGCCGATCGTCGGGCGGGACCTGGACCCGGCGCAGGGCCTGGCGTTCGACCTGCTGTCCAGTGAGATGCGGCCGGTGGTCACCGGCCACCAGAACGGGATCATCACCCTTGACCTGGCCGAGGGCGACGACGTGCACCGCGAACAACTGCGCATCGAGATGGCCGAGCCGTACCGAACCCTGTTGGGCCACTTCCGGCATGAGATCGGGCACTACTTCTTTTATCGGCTGGTGCAGCAGTCGGCCGATGCCACTGCCCGGTTCGTCGAACTGTTCGGCGACCCGGACGCCGATTATCAAGCGGCAGTGGATCTTCACTACCGCCAGGGCGCGCCCCCCGGCTGGGAACAGCGGTTCGTGTCGTCGTACGCCGCCATGCATCCGGCCGAGGACTGGGCCGAGACCTTTGCGCACTACCTGCACATCCGCGACGCCCTGGACACCGCCGCTGCCTTTGGTTTTGCGCCTGCGGGCGCCACGTTCGAACGGCGGGCGTTGGGCCCCAGTGGTTTTGACACGCTGATCGAACTGTGGCTGCCGCTGGCCTGGGCGCTCAACATGGTCAACCGGTCGATGGGCAAGGCCGACCTGTATCCGTTCGTGCTGCCGCCGGTGGTGCTGGACAAAATGCGGTTCATCCATTGTGCGGTCGACGACGCCAGTGGCTTCCGCGCGGCGCGTTGACTCAGGCCGAGGTGGTGGAGCACCATCGCGCCTATGACGCGAATCAGGGTGGGGGCGGCAGTGCTGGTGTGTTGTGCGGCACTGTTGCCGGCGGCGTGCGGCACCAAGAGCACGGTAAAGGCCGATGACGCCGCAAAGCAGGTGGTCAAGCTCGTGTCCGACCAGAACAGGTTCTCGCCCAAGGATGTGACGTGCCCGGCCGGCGTGTCAGCTGCTGTCGGCGGTCAGTTCGACTGCCACTTCACCGGTCCGCGCAGCGTGCAGTACGTCGCCCACATGAAGATCGTGAAAGTCGATGGGGAACGCGTCACCTGCGACATCAACGTCGAACCGATGCCCGGCCAGAAAGGCTCCTGACCGCACATTCGTGACCCGGCCGTGACGAAAACGCGGGTGGCGCAACCGGATTTGTCCAGCACCGCTTCCTAGGATCGCACCTGTGAGTGACCGATACGGATCCGATGTGCTGGCCCGCAACCCGAACGCCAAGAAGCGCTCGACCGAACGGCCCGCCGAGAAGGGGCTGGTGGTCGAAGACGCCACGACCGGCTTTGTCGGCGCTGTCGTGCAGGTCGAGTACGGCCGGATGGTCCTGGAAGATTTCGACGGTTACCGCAAGCCGTTCCCGATCGGCCCGGGCTACCTGATCGACGGCCATCCCGTCATCCTGACCGCCCCGAAGCGCACCGCACCCGCAACCTCGACCCGCACCGCGTCGGGTTCGGTTGTGGTGCAAGGACATCGGGCCCGTGCGGCGCTGGCCAGCCGGATTTATGTGGAAGGCCGGCATGACGCCGAACTGGTCGAGCAGGTCTGGGGACACGATCTGCGGGTCGAGGGCGTGGTGGTCGAATACCTGGGTGGCGTCGATGATCTGGCCGGCATCGTGCGTGAATTCAACCCCGGGCCGGGACGTCGGCTCGGCGTGCTGGTCGACCACCTCGTGTCGGGGTCGAAGGAGGCGCGGATCGCAGAGCAGGTGCGCCGCGGTCCGGGCGGGGAGCACACGCTGGTGGTGGGCCACCCGTTCATCGACATCTGGCAGGCCGTCAAGCCGGACCGGATCGGTCGGCAGGCCTGGCCGGTGATTCCCAGGGGTGTCGAGTGGAAGCACGGGGTATGCGACGCGCTCGGCTGGCCGCACGCCGATCAGGCCGATATCGCCCAGGCCTGGCAACGGATCCGGGGCCGGGTCCGGGACTGGAACGATCTGGAGCCGGAGCTGATCGGCCGGGTGGAGGAATTGATCGACTTCGTCACCGCACCTGCCGACTGAACCGCGAGTCGGGGTGTCGTGGTAAGCCTGAACCGTGTCTGATGGGCTGTTCGAAGTCGGAGACGGACCCGACCTGACGTCCGGCTCCGCGCCGCAAGCGCCGCTGGCCGTGCGGATGCGGCCGGCCGGCCTGGACGAGGTGGTCGGGCAGGATCATCTGCTCAAGCCCGGTTCGCCGCTGCGTCGCCTGGTCGAAGGATCGGGCGCAGCCAGCGTCATCCTGTATGGCCCACCGGGCACCGGCAAGACGACCCTGGCCTCGCTGATCTCCGGTGCCACGGGTCGCCGCTTCGAAGCGCTGTCTGCGTTGTCGGCGGGTGTCAAGGACGTCCGTGCGGTGATCGACGAGGCCCGGCGCAGCGCCGTGCACGGGCGCCAGACCGTGCTGTTCATCGATGAGGTACACCGCTTTTCGAAGACCCAGCAGGACGCCTTGCTGGCCGCCGTGGAGAACCGCGTCGTACTGCTGGTCGCGGCCACCACGGAGAATCCGTCGTTCTCGGTGGTGGCGCCGCTGCTGTCCCGGTCGCTGATCCTGCAGCTGCAACCGCTCACGGCCGACGCGGTGCGGACGGTCGTGCAGCGTGCGATCGCCGACCCCCGCGGCTTGGCCGGTGCTGTCGACGTGGAGGACGACGCGGTCGACCTGGTGGTGAAGCTCAGCGCCGGGGATGCTCGGCGGGCGCTGACCGCGCTGGAGGTCGCCGCCGAGACTGCCGGGGGCGAAAGCGTGACGGTTGCGGTCGTCGAGCAGTCGCTGGACCAGGCCGCCGTGCGCTACGACCGTGACGGTGACCAGCACTACGACGTCATCAGCGCGTTCATCAAATCGGTGCGGGGTTCGGACGTCGACGCCGCGCTGCACTACCTGGCCCGGATGCTGACCGCGGGGGAGGACCCACGGTTCATCGCCCGCCGGCTGATGATCCTGGCCAGTGAGGACATTGGTATCGCCGATCCGACGGCACTGCCGACCGCGGTGGCGGCCGCGCAGACGGTTCAACTGGTCGGGCTGCCGGAGGCGCAGCTCACGCTGGCGCACGCCACAGTGCATCTGGCGACGGCGCCGAAATCGAATGCGGTGACGAAGGCGCTCGGTGCGGCGATGGCGGATATCAAGGCCGGCAAGGCTGGGTTGGTGCCCACGCATCTGCGGGACGGTCACTATGCCGGCGCCGCCGCACTGGGGCATGCGCAGGGCTACAAGTACGCCCACGACCATCCGGGAGGCGTTGCGGCGCAACAGTATCCACCCGATGAATTGGTCGGGGTCGACTACTACCAGCCCACCGCGTACGGCGCGGAGCGGGAGATCGCCGGGCGACTGGAGAAGCTCCGGGCCATCATCCGTCGCCTGCGCTGACCCGCCCGCGCCGTCGTGCCGTCACACCAGCTCAGGCACCCGAAGGTGGGCGATCGCCAACTCGAACTCGCCTTCGTCGACCTCGGACGCACCGGCCGAGCGGATCGACTCGACCTTCAGTGCCGCGGCCTGGTTCCGGTTGTCCGCCATCACGTCCTTATTGGCGAAGGAGACTGACGCCACGCCACGGCCGCCGAGACGGTCAATCATCAGACTGGCGCTGCGGAACCCGGGCAGGTGCTCTAGCTGTGGCAGCGCGATACCGCGGAAATACTCGACGCCGGCGTCCAAGAGGTCGGGCGCCATGGTCAGCCAGGTGGCCCGCACGCACGCGCCGGGAGCCGAGTTGTGCTCACGGTGCAGAACCGCGATCTCCCAGTTCTCCACATATGACGGACCACCGAACATCTGGACCGCCTGGTTCCGTTGCGGCGCAGCGCTTTCGGCGCTCGCGAGCATCGCGTCCTCGGAATCCCATGCACTAGTCATGATGCACCGGCCGGTTTCCCGGTCCACCAGCAGCGATAATCCGATCCAGCCCGACATGTCCCGCAGGGCCGGCATCGCCTCGTTGTGAAGGTACGCAATGCCGGCATCGATACAGCCCAGCTGCGCC
>JARLGS010000300.1 GCA_031292695.1 Mycobacterium sp.
CCGCCCAGACCGATGTGCCCGAAACCAGGCAGCACCCCCAGAATCGGCATGCCGTGATAGCCCAGGTTGAAATCCATCGGGAGGCCGAGGCCGAGGTCGGGAAACAGGCTGCCAGGGCCTCGCAGCTGCGCCACAGTGCCCGCGGACAGGAACCGGGTGCCGTCGAGCTGGCCCCCGTTGGCGATCGCGCCGTAGAGGCGGGCCAGGCCCCGCGCAGTGGCCACGCCATTGGCACCCGGCATCTCAGAGTCGAGCAAGGGCGTGTCGCCCTGCACCATCGACCGCATTCCGCGGAAATACATCGAGCCCAAGCCGCCGGATACCGGCAATGCCGCCAGAATGGGCGCTATCGCGTCGAAAAGCGGATTGGGTATCCGGAACTGCGGCCCGATGATCTGGGCCGGCTGCGTTGGCGCGTGGGCCGGCGGGCGGCCGAGGTGAAGTCCGTCGGTGCCGAGGGAATCGGCCAACTCCGTACGGAACAGCTCCCGCATGCCGTGTCCGGTGACCGCGCGGGCCAGGCCGGACAACAGCCATCCGTAGGTGATGGCGTGATAGGACGGCCGGCCCCGCATCCAGCTCACGGGAGCAGCAGCCAACCGCTGCTCCATGAGGCGATGGTCCATCACCTCCGCCAGCGTCGCGCTGTTGAGCTGCGACAGCCCGGCCCGGTGCCGCATCAGCTCCCGCACCGTCACGCCGGCCTTGCCGTTGGCTGCGAAGGCGGGCCAGTAGTCGGCCACCGGTGCGTCGTAGTGGATCAGGCCGCGGTCGGCGAGCCGGTGGATGACCGTCGAGGCCAGCCCCTTGGTCGCGGAGAACACCGTCGCCCCGGTGTCTGCGTTCCACGGCCGGGTGCCCCACCGGTCTGCCCACCCGGTCCACACGTCGACGACCGGCACCCCGTCCAGGTACACCGAGAGAGCGCCACCGCCCAGAAAGCGGCTGGGGAACAGTGCAGAGAAGGCCCGCAGCGCGCGCGTGAAACTGGGATCGGCTGCACCCTGGATACCGTGCGGGAGGGGGCCGCCGACGGACCGGAACTGCGCCACGTTGCGCTCCCGGCGAATAGCGTTCGTCATTATCAAATCATCACCCGCGACTACCGGGATTCAGCTCGACGTTATCAATCTGTTAGCTAAGAAACCCGGCAGATCGGTCTGCACGACACCGAAAATTCCCCATCGCGGCGAGTCCACAACGCATAATTGATTGCCGTTCCACCTTGCTTTCGTAGTTATGCGTGGTCATCCTGCATTTTCCGCCAGACACAAAAGTTGCGGCGATATCCGCGCAATTTCGCTATTCGAAGCGCTGAGGCCGAATGACCCGGCCGGCGAGTGGCTTCGCCAGAACGGCAGTCGAGGCAATCGGCCCCATTATCGGCTCCGTGCCAAGCGGGGCCTGCCGGCGACCTCGAGGGCATTCACGGCGGGTCAGTTCGCCAGGTCGATGATCTGCTGTGCGGCCAGCGTCGGGGTCAGCTCGCCATCACGCACCTGACGTTCCAGTTCGTCGCGGCGGGCCTTGACGGCGGGGTTGGACAACACCCGGTCCAGGACGGTGTCCCGCACCATCGACCAGGTCCAGTCGACCTGCTGATCCCGCCGACGGGACTCGAATTCACCTGCGGCACTGAGTGTCTGGCGATGCTTGAGCACCGTGTCCCACAACTTCGCCAGCCCGTCGCCGTGCAGTGCGCTCATGGTCAGCACCGGCGGACGCCACAGCGTGTCCCGGGGGTAGATCAGGCGGATGGCGCCGGTCAGTTCGCGAGCGGCGGCCTCGGCCTCGATCGCGTGCTCGCCGTCGGCCTTGTTCACCACGATGATGTCAGCGAGCTCCAGCACACCCTTCTTGATGCCCTGCAGTTGGTCGCCGGTCCGGGCCAGGGTCAGGAACACGAAGGTGTCGACCATGTTGGCCACGGTCACCTCTGACTGACCGACGCCGACGGTCTCGACCAGGACCACGTCGTAGCCGGCCGCCTCCAACAGCACGATCGTCTCGCGGGTGGCCCTGGCCACCCCGCCGAGCGTGCCGGACGTCGGCGAGGGCCGGATGTAGGCGTCCGGATGTACGGCGAGCCGCGCCATCCGGGTTTTGTCGCCCAGGATCGAGCCACCGGTACGGGTCGACGACGGATCGACGGCCAGCACCGCGACCCGATGCCCTGAATCGATCAGGTACATGCCGAGCGCCTCGATGGTGGTGGACTTCCCCACTCCAGGCACCCCGGTGATGCCGACATGCAGAGCCCGGCCGGCCTCGGGGGCCAATTCGAGCAGGAGCTGCTGGGCCTGCTCGCGGTGGTCCGCCCGGGTCGACTCGACCAGGGTGATCGCCCGCGCCAACGCGGCGCGCTCGCCGTTGCGGATCCCCGCGGCGAGATTCTCGACGGTCGGCATCACTAGCTGAGCTGGTAGCCCAGCCGCTCGCCGAGCTTGCCCAGTAGGCCGATCGCGGCATCCGCGATCACTGTCCCCGGCGGGAAGATCGCTGCCGCACCGGCTTCGTACAGCTCGTCGAAGTCACCCGGCGGGATCACGCCGCCGACGACGATCATGATGTCCGGACGCCCCACCGCGGCCAGTGCGTCGCGTAGCGCGGGCACCAGCGTGAGGTGACCGGCTGCCAGCGACGACACCCCGACCACGTGTACGTCGTTGTCAGCCGCCTGTCGCGCCACCTCGTCGGGCGTGGAGAACAGCGAGCCGACGTCCACGTCGAAGCCGATGTCGGCGAATGCCGTGGCGATCACCTTCTGACCGCGGTCGTGGCCGTCCTGGCCCATCTTGGCCACCAGGATGCGCGGGCGACGGCCGTCGGCCTCGGCGAACTTCTCGACCAATTCCGTTGCGGTGCTCACGTTCCCGGCCTTTCCGACCTCGTCGCGGTAGACGCCGGCGATGGTCCGAATCTCGGCCTGGTGCCGGCCGTATACCTTCTCCAGAGCGTCGGAGATCTCGCCGACGGTGGCCTTGGCGCGGGCGGCGTTGATGGCCAGCGCCAGCAGGTTGTTACCCAGTCCGTCTTCGCCGGCGGCACCGGATTCGCCTGCGGCACGGGTCAATTCGGCCAGCGCGGCCTGGGTGACGGCCTCGTCTCGGTCAGCGCGCAGCTGCTCGAGTTTGGCGAGCTGCTCGGCGCGCACCCGGCTGTTCTCGACCTTGAGGACCTCGATCTCCTGATCCTCGTCAACCTGGTACTTGTTGACGCCGATCACGGTCTGGGCACCGGAGTCGATCCGGGCCTGCGTGCGGGCGGCGGCCTCTTCGATCCGGAGCTTCGGGATGCCCTCGCCGATGGCCTGCGCCATACCGCCGTGCTCGGCGACCTCCTTGATGTGGGCGCGCGCCTTGTCGGCGAGCTGATGGGTCAGCCATTCGACGTAGTACGAGCCACCCCACGGATCGATGGGCCGCGTCGTCCCCGATTCCTGCTGCAGCAGCAGCTGGGTGTTACGGGCGATACGGGCCGAGAAATCGGTGGGCAGCGCCAGCGCCTCATCGAGGGCGTTGGTATGCAGTGACTGGGTGTGGCCCTGGGTGGCGGCCATCGCCTCGATGCAGGTGCGGGCGACGTTGTTGAACGGGTCCTGGGCCGTCAGGGACCACCCCGACGTCTGCGAGTGCGTACGCAGCGACAGTGACTTGTCGCTCGTCGGATTGAATTCGGCCACCAGCTCGCTCCACAGCAGGCGGCCGGCACGCAGCTTGGCGACCTCCATGAAGAAGTTCATGCCGATGCCCCAGAAGAAGGACAGCCGCGGCGCGAACTTGTCGATGTCCAGGCCCGCGTCCAGCCCGGCCTTGATGTACTCCACGCCGTCAGCCAGCGTGTAGGCCAGCTCCAGATCGGCCGTCGCACCGGCTTCCTGGATGTGATAGCCGGAGATCGAGATGGAGTTGAACTTCGGCATCTTGGTGCTGGCGTAGCCGAAGATATCGGAGATCACCCGCATCGACGGCTTCGGCGGATAGATGTAGGTGTTGCGGACCATGAACTCTTTGAGGATGTCGTTCTGGATGGTCCCGGCCAGCTTCTCCGGCGGCACCCCCTGCTCCTCGGCCGCCACCACATAGAGCGCAAGGATCGGCAGCACAGCACCGTTCATGGTCATCGACACACTGACGCTGCCCAGATCGATGCCGTCGAACAGCTGACGCATGTCGAGGATGGAATCGATTGCCACGCCGGCCATTCCGACGTCGCCCTGCACGCGCGGATGGTCCGAGTCGTAGCCGCGGTGGGTGGCCAGGTCGAAGGCCACTGACAGACCCTTCTGGCCGGCGGCCAGGTTGCGCCGGTAGAAGGCGTTCGACTCGGCTGCGGTGGAGAACCCAGCGTACTGGCGGATGGTCCACGGCTGATTCACGTACATGGTCGGGTACGGCCCGCGGATGAACGGCGGGGCGCCCGGGAAGCTGTCCAGCGGGTAACCGGCCGCGGCCACGGCGTCCCGGTCCTCGGCGATGTACACCGGCTTGACGTCGATGCCCTCCGGGGTGGACCAGGTGAGTTGCTCAGCGGTGTAGCCGTGGGCCTGGGCAGCATCGGCGACGTGGGTGTCCACGGCGTCGGCGGACGGTGCGGCAGGTGCCTCGCCCTGCAGCGGTACGTCGGCGAAACTGCCGATCGTGGTGACGTCAGAGGCGGTCATCTCAGGCCCCCAATCGGGTCAGCAAGGTCGAAAGCGCTTCGACAGCATCGATTTTCATGGTCAAGTACTCATCCGGTTTGGCTGCCGCCTCGGCTACCGCCTTCTCGGGCCCAGCGAGGTAGACGTGCGCGACGCCGGCGGCACGGGCAGCCTTGATCACATCGCTCGCCGCCTCGGCGTAGCGGGCGTCGGTGCCGCAGATCACGGCGGCAACCTGACCGTCGGCGACCGCCGCGACCCCGGCGGCGTCAACCGTGCCGGGGTTGGCGGCCTCGATACCGCCCGAAGCCAACAGGTTCGAGGCGAACGTGGTGCGGATGTTGTGCTCGGCCAATGGCCCCACCGGCAGCAGCACCGCCTGCGGACGCTTGCCGGTCTTGGTCAGATAGGCATCGGAGCGGTTGCGCAGCGCCTCGAAGGCGGCCGCGTAGCG
>JARLGS010000301.1 GCA_031292695.1 Mycobacterium sp.
GGCGGGCCGGGGTTCCGGTGATAGCGGACCTGCCGGTGGGGGCGTCGTGCGCGGATCATCCCGAATGGGTGGTGCCCACCGGCTGGCCGGCGCAGCCGGGACGGCCGCCGGTCGAGCTGCTGCTCACCACCGACACCCTGGAGATCCGGCCGTACACGTGTGGTTTCGCGGCGATGACCGGCAACGCAGCCGCCGGGGCCGATCCGGTGCACATCGGCATCTCGCTGATGCGGCCGCAGTCCCGGGGGCACGTCCACCTGGTATCGGACGATCCAGACGTACCGCCGGTGATCGAGCACCGGTACGACGCCGATCCGGCCGACTCCGCGGCGTTACAAGCCGGTCTTGAGCTACTGGGTGAGCTGTTCGGCGATGTTGTGGTCGGCGATGTGCCGGCCTGGTCCACCGCGCAGCATCTGTCGGCCACGGCGCCGATGGGCGTCGACGGTGATGAGCGGGCAGTCCTCGATCCGTGTTGCCGGGTACGGTGCATCGATGCGCTCTGGGTGGTGGACGGTTCGGCGCTGCCCGGTGTCACCGCCCGCGGCCCGCACGCGACGATCGTCATGCTGGCGCACCGGGCGGCGCAATTCGTTGTCGCATAAGTAAATCGCTGGCGTCAGCGCAGCGAGTACCGGATCGGCAGGTGCTTGAACCCGCCGACGAACGTCGTGGCGGAAAGCTCTGGGGTACCGGCCAGTTCGATCGAATCCAGCCGGGACAGCAGCTCGGTGAACAGGCTGTTCATCTCCATGCGGGCCAGTGCGGCGCCCAGACAGAAATGCACCCCGTAACCGAAGGCGAGATGCTTGTTCGGATCGCGGCTGACGTCGAACCGGAACGGGTCGGCGAATATCTCTTCGTCGCGGTTGCCGGAAACGTAAGCGAGATAGACGGATTCGCCCTTGGCGATGGGCACGCCGCGGACGACGGTGTCGGCGGTGGCGGTCCGCATGAACTCCTTGACCGGGGTGCTCCACCGGATCATCTCTTCGACGGCACTGGGCATCAGGCCCGGATTGGCACGGAGTCGCTCGAGCTCACCCGGATTTTCGATCAGAGCGTGCAGCCCGCCGGAGATGGCGTCCTTGGTGGTGTCGTGGCCGGCGCTGGCGACGATGACGTAGTACGAGGCGGTGTCCATGTCGCTCAGCGGTTCGCCGTCGATTCGGCCATTGGCGATCGCGGACGCCAGGTCCTCGGTGGGATTGGCCCGCCGAGAGGCGGTCAGCGTCGAGAAGTAGGTGAAGAAGTCGAGGAGCACGGCGAACAGTTCTTCGGGAGTCTGGCCGCGGGAGTACTCCTCGTCGTCGCCGCCGAACATTTCCTGCGTGAGCATGTGCATGCGGTCGTAGTCCTCCTCGGGCAGGCCGAGCAACGACATGATCACGTAGAGCGGGAACTGGATCGCGATCTCCTCGACGAAGTCACACTTCGGCCCGACGTCGCGCATCCGGTCGACGTACCGCTTGGCCAGTTCGTCGACGCGGACCTTGAGTTCGCGCATGGCCTTGGGTCGGAACCAGTCGGCACCGATGGCCCGGATCTTGCGGTGGTGCGGGTCGTCCATGTGGATCAGCGTGCGCAGCCCCATGCCGGCCTCGACCTGTGCCTTCATCAGGTCTTCGGCGTCGGCCGCCATGAGTAGTGGACGCGGCTCGCTGATGAACAGGTTGTTGTCCCGTTCGATCTCCATGATGTCGGCGTGCTTGGTGATCGCCCAGAATGGCCGGTACGGCGGATTATCCACCCAGGCAACGGGATTGGTGGCCCTCAGTTCCGTCAGCGCGGTGTGTAGCCGCTGATCGTCTGCGTAGGCGGTGGGGTCGGCGAGGACCTTGGCGGCCTCGACCATGGCGGGTGCGTTCATCGGGGGCTCCTCGCGCCGGGCATTTGACAGCTGTCAAACGGAGTGTAAGTCAACTTATGTTAAGTTTGGAACAGTTTGCCTGGATCTAGTGCACATCGGAATTCGGCGGCTGTTCAGTAGGCTGGGTTCTCGTGTCGCCTGCCCATCCACCTCGCCCGCTGCGGCGTGCGCTCGCCCTGGCTGCCGCCGTGCTGTTGGTGGCCGGTTGCGGCTTTGATCGACGCAGTGGCGGCGCCCCCGCGGTCACGCCGGAGGCTGCGACATCAGACCCGGCGCTGGTGCACACGGCCTCGGGCACCGTGCGTGGTGTGCTTTCGCCCGGATTGCGATTCTTCGGCGGAATTCCTTACGCGGCACCGCCATTGGGAACGCTCCGCTTCCGGCCGCCGGCGCCCGTCACGCCCTGGGACGGGGTGCGCGAGGCCAACGCGTCGGGTGCCCGCTGCCTGCAGGATCCGCAGGGCGACCTGGAGCGGGGCCGCAACACCAGCGAGGACTGCCTGACGCTGAATGTGTGGACCCCGGCTGTGCGTGCCACCGGTGACCGTCGCCCGGTGCTGGTGTGGATTCACGGTGGCGCATTCATCAACGGCAGCAGCGGCATCTACAACTCGACCCGGTTGACCACCCGCGGCGACATTGTCGTGGTGACGCTGAACTACCGCCTCGGCGCACTTGGATTCCTGGCGCATCCCGCGTTGGGTGCCGGCCCCGACGTCGGCAACTACGGCTTCGCCGACCAGCAGGCGGCACTGCGTTGGGTGCACGACAACATCTCCGCATTCGGCGGCGATCCGGACAAGGTCACCATCGCCGGTGAGTCGGCGGGCGGGATGTCCGTGTGTGACCATCTGGTCGCGCCCGGGTCGGCGGGTCTGTTCCGGGCTGCCATCATTGCCAGTGGGCCGTGTCAGGCGCAGGTCGCGTTGCCCGAGGCGACTCGGGCCAGCTTGGCGTACGCCAGTGCCGCCGGCTGCGGCGACTCGGCCAATGCGGCCGACTGCCTGCGCGCATTGCCGGTCGACAAGCTGCGAAAACCGGTGTGGTACTACCACATCGGTGAGAATTCGCTGAGCGGTCCGGTGACCGGTACGGCGCTGTTGCCGGTCGATCCGATGCAAGCGGCGAGCACTGGCGCGGCGGCTCGGGTGCCGGTGATGATCGGTACCACCCGGGACGAGTTCACGTTGTTCGCGGCGCTGCAATACCTGCGGGCGGGCAAGCGCTTCCATGCGGACGGATACCCGCAGCTGTTGGCGTCCACCTTCGGGACCGATGCCGACGCGGTGGCCGCGCACTACCCGCTGGACCGCTACAACGGGCGCGCGGCGATCGCATATTCGGCAGCCGTCACCGACGGGGCCTTCGCCTGCGTGGGCGACCAGATCGGCGATGCGCTGGTCGCGGATGCGCCGGTATATGGGTACGAGTTCAACGATCCGGCACCGCCGACACCGGATCCACTGCGCCACTTGCCTTTCCCGATCGGCGCCAGTCACTCGCTGGATCTGCGCTACATCTTCGACATGGGTGGCGCGCCACCGATGACACCGGAGCAGAAGGCGTTGTCCGATCAGATGATCGATTACTGGAGCGCTTTCGTCACCATGGGCCGGCCCAACGCAAAGGGTGCGCCCGAATGGCCCCAGCTGTCCGGCGATGACCAGGACAAGCGGATGTCGTTCCGACCCGACGGCAGCCGCGTTGTCGGCGACTTCGATCAGCTGCACCAGTGCGCCTTCTGGGCAGGCCTGAAGCGCTGAGCCGGAAAAGCGTGTTGCCGACCTCGGCGGGCATCAACTTCGATAGGGCGCCATGACGATTCCAGATGCCGACGCATTCGCGCGCGACTGGTGCCAGGCCTGGAACGCCCACGACGTCGACGCGGTGCTTGCGCACTTTCACGACGACGTGGTGTTCACCTCGCCGGTGGCGGCCCGCATCGTGCCCGAGTCCGGGGGAGTGGTGAGGGGAAAGGACGCACTGCGCCGCTACTGGGCCGCCGCGCTGGAGGCGCTGCCCGATCTGCATTTCGAGGTGCTCTCCACCTACGTGGGCACGCAGGCGCTCGTCATCAACCACCGCAACCACCGTGGGCAGTTGGTCAATGAGGTGCTCATCCTCGCCGGCGGACTGGTGCGCGAGGGCCACGGCACTTATCTCGATTAGGCGGGCGTCACCCAGGTGGTGATGTCGGCATGGACGACCTCGTTGCCCGCGGCGTCGACCACGGAGACCGATACGACGACATCGGTGCCAGCTGTCAGCTCAGAGAAGTCCGGCACCTTAAGCCGCGCGTGTGCGTGCAGCGAGGTGGTGGCCTTCTCCAGGTAGCGAACGTTCATGGCTTTCGGAATCCACCGGTGGCTGGTCGGGACAGTGGCTTCCATGGCCATGCCCATCGCAGCCTCGGCGGCATTGCACGATGCGATGGCGTGCACGGTGTGCAGGTGGTTGTAGACGAAGAACCATTTGGGCACGGCGACCTCGGCGTAGCCGGGTTCCATCGTCACCACACGTGGCAGTACCGACGCGAAATACGGCACGCGGACCATGGCCGCGGCGGAGAACAGGAGGCTGCCGCCGGGACGTGCGGAGAGCTGTTTCCAGGCGCGGTACGTGGTGCTCGATGAGGCCATGCGCCTATCTTACTCAGAAGTAAGTTGAGCGGCGGCGGATTCTTTTGTCGTGACTCGGTGCATCGCGGTGCGAAATGGGTGTTGCGGCTCACCCGCGGTGTCGCACACGACGATGGGCCGGGTTCCGAGGGTCGGTGTCCCGCCCTGATTACCGTCTCGGCTGCGATCGGCTGGGTGAACGTGTTCATCCTGCACACAGGGCTGCGCACACTCGAACTTCGTCGCCATGAGTGCAGGGTCAGCGGCTCGCGGGGGTCCGGACAGCCCGGTTCTGAAGTGGTCGCAGGACGGATTTGGAACGGGCCCCGATCTGGGGCATACTGTTCGGGTTGCCTTGCGCCGGGTTCGCCCGTCGCGGGCATACCACCGGCGCCCATCACGGGCGCATCCGGTCCCAGCATCGGTCGTGACGGATTTTCCGGCGCGGACGACTGTGCGCAAAGGCGACACGCCCGAGCGCGGGGGTCGGTGAACCACAGAAACGTAAAGAGCGGCGGCATAGCCAGCGCGCGTCATCGGGTATCCCGGGGCGCGCGCATCGAAGACCAGGCCCGAGCACGGGTCCGTGAGTAGTTAGGTAGGAGAAGCGTGGCGGGACAGAAGATCCGCATCAGGCTCAAGGCCTACGACCACGAGGCGATTGACGCCTCGGCGCGCAAGATCGTTGAGACGGTCACCCGTACTGGGGCAAGCGTGGTCGGCCCGGTGCCGCTGCCGACCGAGAAGAACGTGTATTGCGTTATCCGGTCTCCCCATAAGTACAAGGACTCGCGGGAGCATTTCGAAATGCGTACCCACAAGCGCCTTATCGACATCCTCGACCCGACGCCGAAGACCGTTGACGCCTTGATGCGCATCGATCTGCCGGCGAGCGTCGACGTCAACATTCAGTGACATCCCAGTAGGAGAACGCAACAGAAATGGCACGCAAAGGCATTCTGGGCACCAAGCTGGGCATGACGCAGGTGTTCGATGAGAACAACAAAGTCGTCCCGGTGACGGTCGTCAAGGCCGGCCCCAACGTGGTGACCCGTATCCGCACCACCGAGCGCGACGGCTACAGCGCCGTGCAGCTCGCTTACGGCGAGGTCAGCCCCCGCAAGGTGAACAAGCCGGTCACCGGTCAGTTCGCCGCGGCAGGCGTCAACCCCCGCCGCCACCTGGCCGAGCTTCGTCTGGACGACGAGGCCGCGGCCGCAGAGTACGAGGTCGGCCAGGAGCTGACCGCTGAGATCTTCGCCGACGGCGCGTACGTCGACGTCACCGGCACGAGCAAGGGCAAGGGCTTCGCCGGCACCATGAAGCGTCACGGCTTCAAGGGCCAGGGTGCCTCGCACGGCGCCCAGGCGGTGCACCGTCGTCCCGGTTCGATCGGTGGCTGCGCCACCCCGGGCCGTGTCTTCAAGGGCACCCGCATGTCCGGCCGGATGGGCAGTGACAAGGTCACTACCCAGAACCTGGTGGTTCACAAGGTTGACGCCGAGAACGGTGTGCTGCTCATCAAGGGCGCCATCCCCGGCCGCAACGGTGGACTGGTCGTCGTTCGCACCGCGATCAAACGAGGTGACAAGTAATGACTTCTTTGAAGATTGACGTCAAGACCCCGGACGGCAAGAAGGACGGCTCTGTCGAGCTGCCCGCCGCGCTGTTCGACGTCGAGCCCAACATCGCGCTGATGCACCAGGTGGTGACGGCCCAGCTGGCCGCGGCTCGCCAGGGTACGCACTCGACCAAGACGCGTGCTGAGGTCTCCGGCGGTGGCAAGAAGCCGTACCGGCAGAAGGGCACCGGCCGCGCCCGTCAGGGCTCGACCCGCGCCCCGCAGTTCGCCGGCGGTGGCGTTGTCCACGGCCCGAAGCCGCGTGACTACAGCCAGCGGACCCCGAAGATGATGATCGCCGCCGCCCTGCGCGGCGCGCTGTCGGATCGGGCCCGCAACGAGCGCATCCACGCCATCACCGAACTGGTGTCCGGTCAGAACCCGTCGACCAAGAGCGCCAAGTCGTTCCTGGCGTCGCTGACCGGCAACAAGAAGGTGCTCGTCGTGATCGGCCGCAGCGATGTGGTCGGCGCCAAGAGCGTGCGCAATCTGCCTGGCGTGCACGTGATCTCGCCGGATCAGCTGAACACCTACGACGTGCTGCACGCCGATGACCTGGTGTTCAGCGTCGAGGCCCTCAATGCCTACATCGAGGCCAACACGAAAGAGGAGGTGTCGGCCTGATGGCAACCGTGACTGATCCCCGCGACATCATCCTGGCCCCGGTCATCTCGGAGAAGTCTTACGGGCTGATCGAGGACAACGTGTACACGTTCGTGGTGCACCCGGAGTCGAACAAGACGCAGATCAAGATCGCCATCGAGAAGATCTTCGATGTCAAGGTCGACTCGGTGAACACCGCCAACCGCAAGGGCAAGCGCAAGCGCACCCGCGCCGGCTACGGCCAGCGCAAGGGCACCAAGCGCGCCATCGTGACCCTGGCCGCCGGCAGCAAGCCGATCGAACTGTTCGGAGCACCGGCCTGATCGGCCGGGAGTTAAGGGATTAACTGATAATGGGAATTCGCAAGTACAAGCCGACGACCCCGGGTCGTCGCGGTTCGAGCGTCTCCGACTTCGCCGAGATCACTCGTTCGACTCCGGAGAAGTCGCTGGTCCGCCCGTTGCACGGCACCGGTGGTCGGAACGCCCACGGGCGCATCACGACTCGTCACAAGGGTGGTGGCCACAAGCGCGCCTACCGCGTCATCGACTTCCGTCGCCATGACAAGGACGGCGTCAACGCCACCGTCGCACACATCGAGTACGACCCGAACCGCACCGCGAACATCGCATTGCTGCACTTCGTGGACGGCGAGAAGCGCTACATCCTCGCCCCCAAGGACCTGAAGCAGGGCGACGTCATCGAGTCGGGCGCCAACGCCGACATCAAGCCGGGTAACAACCTGCCGATGCGCAACATCCCGGCCGGTACCGTCATCCACGCGGTGGAGCTGCGTCCGGGCGGCGGGGCCAAGCTGGCCCGCTCGGCCGGCGTCAGCATCCAGCTGCTCGGTAAGGAAGGCGCCCACGCCACGCTGCGTATGCCGTCCGGTGAAATCCGTCGCGTCGACGTGCGCTGCCGCGCCACCGTCGGCGAGGTGGGCAACGCTGAGCAAGCCAACATCAACTGGGGTAAAGCCGGCCGCATGCGTTGGAAGGGCAAGCGCCCGACCGTCCGTGGTGTCGTGATGAACCCGGTCGACCACCCGCACGGTGGTGGTGAGGGTAAGACGTCCGGTGGTCGTCACCCCGTCAGCCCGTGGGGTAAGCCCGAAGGCCGTACCCGTAAGGGCAACAAGCCCAGCGACAAGCTCATCGTCCGACGCCGGCGCACCGGCAAGAACAAGCGCTAGGCCGGAAAGGAATAGACGATGCCTCGTAGCCTCAAAAAGGGTCCGTTCGTCGACGACCATCTGTTGAAGAAGGTCGACGTGCAGAACGAGAAGAACACCAAGCAGGTCATCAAGACCTGGTCCCGTCGGTCGACCATCATCCCCGACTTCATCGGTCACACCTTCGCCGTCCACGACGGTCGCAAGCACGTGCCGGTGTTCGTCAGCGAGGCGATGGTTGGGCACAAGCTCGGCGAGTTCGCCCCGACGCGGACCTTCAAGGGTCACATCAAGGACGACCGGAAGAGCAAGCGCCGATAATGACTACCGTTACTGAGTACCCGTCCGCGAGCGCCAAAGCGCGCTTCGTGCGTGTGTCGGCGAGCAAGGCCCGCCGGGTCATCGACCTGGTCCGTGGCAAGAGCGTCGAAGAGGCGCTCGACATCCTGCGGTGGGCACCGCAGGCCGCCAGCGAGCCGGTCGCCAAGGTGATCGCCAGCGCCGCCGCCAACGCGCAGAACAACGAGGGCCTGGACCCGACGACCCTCGTGGTCGCCACGGTCTACGCCGACGAAGGCCCGACTGCCAAGCGCATCCGGCCGCGCGCCCAGGGGCGTGCGTACCGAATCCGCAAGCGCACCAGCCACATCACCGTGGTCGTCGAGAGCCGTCCGGCCAGGGACAAGGGCGCCAAGGCTTCAGCTACGGCCGGTGCCGCGCGGGCCCGCCGGGCCCAGGGCAGCAAGGCCGCCGCTGCCAAGACCGAGACGAAGGGAGGCTCGGAGTAGTGGGCCAGAAGATCAACCCGCACGGCTTCCGCCTCGGTATCACCACCGAATGGAAGTCCCGTTGGTACGCCGACAAGCAGTACGCGGACTACGTGAAGGAAGACGTCGCGATCCGTCGCCTGCTGGCCACCGGCCTCGAGCGCGCCGGCATCGCCGACGTGCAGATCGAGCGCACCCGTGACCGCGTCCGCGTCGACATCCACACCGCGCGTCCGGGCATCGTCATCGGTCGCCGTGGCACCGAGGCCGACCGTATCCGCGCCGACCTGGAGAAGCTGACCGGCAAGCAGGTTCAGCTGAACATCCTCGAGGTCAAGAACCCCGAGGCCGTTGCGCAGCTCGTCGCCCAGGGTGTGGCCGAGCAGCTGAGCAACCGTGTCGCGTTCCGTCGTGCCATGCGCAAGGCCATCCAGTCGGCCATGCGTCAGCCCAACGTCAAGGGCATCCGGGTGCAGTGCTCGGGCCGTCTTGGCGGTGCTGAGATGAGCCGCTCGGAGTTCTACCGCGAAGGTCGCGTGCCGCTGCACACGCTGCGCGCCGACATCGATTACGGCCTGTACGAGGCCAAGACCACATTCGGCCGCATCGGCGTGAAGGTGTGGATCTACAAGGGCGACATCGTCGGTGGCAAGCGTGAGCTGTCCGCCGTCGCTCCCGCCGCTGACCGTCCCCGTCGGGATCGTCCGTCGGGTACCCGGCCGCGTCGCAGCGGCGCATCGGGTACCACCGCGACGAGCACCGAGGCCGGCCGCGCCGCGACGGGTGATGTTGTCGCTTCAGATGCCGCTTCTGCCGACGCACCGTCAGAAGCAACGGAGAGCTAAACATGCTGATTCCCCGCAAGGTCAAGCACCGCAAGCAGCACCACCCGGAGCAGCGTGGCATCGCCAGCGGCGGCACCTCGGTGAGCTTCGGTGACTATGGCATCCAGGCCCTGGGCCATGCCTACATCACCAACCGGCAGATCGAGTCCGCTCGTATCGCCATCAACCGGCACATCAAGCGTGGCGGCAAGGTGTGGATCAACATCTTCCCGGACCGTCCGCTGACGAAGAAGCCTGCTGAAACCCGCATGGGTTCCGGTAAGGGTTCGCCGGAGTGGTGGGTCGCCAACGTCAAGCCGGGCCGCGTGCTCTTCGAGCTGAGCTACCCGGACGAGAAGATCGCCCGTGAGGCGCTCACCCGTGCCATCCACAAGCTGCCGATCAAGGCACGCATCGTCACCCGAGAGGAGCAGTTCTGATGTCAGTTGGAACTTCGCCCGGCGAGCTGCGTGAGCTGACCGAGGAAGAGCTGACCACCCGGCTGCGGGAGTCGAAGGAAGAACTTTTCAACCTTCGCTTCCAGATGGCCACCGGTCAGCTGTCGAACAACCGCCGGCTGCGTACCGTGCGGCAGGAAATCGCGCGGGTCTACACCGTGCTGCGTGAACGTGAGCTGGGCCTGGCGTCCGGGCCGGTTGGTAAGGATTAGTCATGTCAGAAACTAAGGGCCCCAAGCACACGCCGGCCACCGAGAAGCCGCGCGGCAGCCGCAAGACTGCCATCGGCTACGTGGTCAGCGACAAGATGCAGAAGACCATCGTGGTTGAGCTGGAAGATCGCAAGATGCACCCGCTCTACGGGAAGATCATCCGGACCACCAAGAAGGTCAAGGCGCACGACGAGAACGGCGATGCCGGTATCGGCGACCGCGTCTCGCTGATGGAGACCCGTCCGACTTCGGCCACCAAGCGCTGGCGTCTGGTCGAGGTGCTCGAGAAGGCCAAGTAAGCCTTCAGCTTTCGCTGCGCAAGCAGTCACGAAAGTGCCCCCGAATTTCAGGTTCGGGGGCACTTTTGTGTCTGACGGGGGTGTCGGGAACCGGCGTCCATCGTCCACGTCAATTATTAAGTTTCGTCTCACCTTGCAGGTGTAGTGTCGCCGACGATCGTCGAGACTGCGGCGGTCAGCGACCGGGACGAGGCGTCATGGCGACTGAATTTCAGGGCAAGATCGAACTAGACATTCGCGACTCGGAGCCAGACTGGGGTCCGTATGCCGCGCCGACCGCTCCGTCCGGCGCGCCCAACGTGCTCTATCTGGTGTGGGACGACACCGGCATTGCGACCTGGGACAGCTTCGGCGGCCTGGTTGAGATGCCCGCCATGCGCCGGATCGCGGACAAGGGTGTGCGGCTGTCCCAATTCCACACCACCGCACTGTGCTCACCGACCCGGGCTTCGCTGCTCACCGGGCGCAACGCCACTTCGGTGGGTATGGCGACCATTGAGGAATTCACTGACGGATTCCCGAACTGCAACGGGCGCATACCTTTCGAGACGGCACTGCTCCCCGAGGTACTGGCCGAGCGGGGCTGGAACACCTACTGCGTCGGAAAGTGGCACCTGACGCCACTGGAGGAATCGAACCTGGCATCCGCCAAACGGCATTGGCCGCTGTCCCGGGGGTTCGAGCGGTTCTATGGATTCATGGGCGGCGAGACCGACCAGTGGTACCCGGAGCTGGTGTACGACAACCACCCCGTCGCGCCGCCGGCCACCCCCGAGGAGGGCTACCACCTGTCAAAAGACTTGGCGGACAAGACCATCGAGTTCATCCGGGACGCCAAGGTGATAGCCCCGGACAAGCCGTGGTTCTCCTACGTGTGTCCGGGTGCCGGGCACGCGCCGCACCATGTGTTCAAAGAGTGGGCTGACAAGTACGCCGGCAAGTTCGACATGGGTTACGAGCGCTACCGCGAGATCGTCCTCGAGAACCAGAAGCGCCTCGGCATCGTGCCGCCGGACACCGAACTGTCTCCGGTCAATCCTTACCTGGATACCAAGGGGCCCAACGGGGAACCCTGGCCGCTGCAGGACACCGTGCGGCCGTGGGACGGGTTGAGCGCCGAGGAGAAGCGGCTGTTCGCCCGGATGGCCGAGGTGTTCGCCGGGTTCCTGTCGTACACCGATGCCCAGATCGGCCGGATTCTTGATTACCTGGAGGAGTCCGGCCAGCTCGACAACACCATCATCGTGGTCATCTCCGACAACGGGGCCAGCGGCGAGGGCGGGCCCAACGGCTCGGTCAACGAGGTGAAATTCTTCAACGGTTACATCGACACCGTCGAGGAGAACATGCGCTACTTCGACAGCCTCGGATCGCCGGACACCTACAACCACTATCCGATCGGCTGGGCGATGGCTTTCAACACGCCCTACAAGCTGTTCAAGCGCTACGCCTCGCACGAGGGCGGCATCGCCGACACCGCGATCATCAGTTGGCCCAGCGGAATTGCGGCGCACGGCGAGGTTCGAGACAACTATGTCAACGTCTCTGACATCACCCCGACGGTTTACGACCTGCTGGGCATCGAGCCGCCGGACGCGGTTCGCGGAGTCCCGCAGCGGCCGCTGGAGGGCGTGAGTTTCAAGGCGGCACTGGATGACCCGACTGCCGACACCGGCAAGACCACGCAGTTCTACACCATGCTTGGCACCCGCGGAATCTGGCACGACGGCTGGTTCGCCAACACGGTGCATGCCGCCACCCCGTCGGGCTGGTCGCACTTCGACAAGGACCGCTGGGAGTTGTTCCACATCGAATCGGATCGCAGCCAGTGCCATGATCTGGCCGCCGAGGAGCCGGCGAAACTGGCCGAGATGCAGGAACTCTGGTTTGCCGAGGCGGCCAAGTACAACGGCTTGCCGCTGTCCGATCTCAACATGTTCGAGACGATGACGCGGGAACGGCCCTACCTGTCCGGGGAGCGGCAGAACTTCACTTATTACCCGCATACCGCGGAGGTGGGCCTCGGCGCGTGCGTCGAACTGCGCGGGCAGTCCTTCTCGATCCTGGCTGAGGTCGACGTCGAGTCAGCCGATGCTCAGGGCGTGTTGGTCAAGCACGGCGCCGGTCACGGCGGGCATGTGCTGTTCGTCCAGGACGGCCGGCTGCATTACGTCTACAACTTCATGGGCGAGGACGAGCAGGAGGTGTCTGCGCCTGACCCATTGCCGCTGGGCCGTCACGTGTTCGGCGTGCGTTACACCCGCACCGGCACCGTCGAGGGCAGCCACACCCCGCTCGGGACGGTCGAACTGCATATCGATGACGCGGTGGTGGCGACGCGCGACGGTGTCCGGACCCACCCCGGCATGTTCGGCCTGAGCGGCGGAGGCGTGGGGGTGGGACGCAACGATGGTCAAGCGGTGTCGTCCCGATACCCGGCGCCCTACCCGTTCACCGGCGGTACCATCGCCAAGGTGGTTTTCGACGTGTCGGGCATGCCGTACGTAGATGTCGAACGGGAGCTGGCACAAGCATTTTCAAAGGACTGAATGGCACTGACCCGATTGATCGAGCTCACGGGTGGCGAGTTCCTGATGGGGTCGAACAGCTTCTATCCCGAAGAGTGGGGCCTGCGTCACCTGACGCCCAACCGGACGAACGGGCCAATTTGTACGAGTAGATCCGGCCATTTCGTCGATCTCGGCGGGTATGGCGTCAGATTCAGCGCGATTTGATCCCTGGGCCGCCGTGCCTCGATACCGCACGATGAGCGGAAGTTCGGCGACGGGAGATTGCGGTGACGAAGTCAGAGGCGGTGACGAGCTGGGCCGGTCGGCTCGGGACTGATTGGTGGGCAACGATTCTGGGCCTTGCGGTAACCGGCCTCGCGGTGGCCGGCGTGCTGCCCAAGATCGGCTGGTGAGGAGATGAGCGTCGATTCAGCCACCGCCGGCCAGCTCGAGCCGGCGTCTGAGACCGGGCACACCGAGCAGGCCGGAGCGAGACGGTTCCTCGATTACCTGCCCGGCCTGTTGCTGTTGGTAGCCGTGGGCCTGGCCGGCAAGTATGCGGAAGTCGGCTGGCTGGCGCTGGCCAAGCATCAACACTGGCGCGTGCCCGATATCGAATATGTGTTGTGGGCCATCGTTTTCGGGCTGGTCATCACCAATACCGTTGGCCTGCACCGGATTTTCCGGCCCGGCGTGGGCACCTACGAATTCTGGCTCAAGATCGGCATCGTGCTGTTGGGGTCCCGGTTCGTGCTCGGCGACGTCTTCAAGCTCGGTGCCACCAGCCTGTTGCAGATCCTGGTGGACATGACCGTCGCCGGGGCGATCATCATCGCCGCCGCCCGGTGGTTCGGGCTGTCCGGCAAGCTCGGGTCACTGCTGGCCATCGGCACGTCGATCTGCGGGGTGTCCGCGATCATCGCGGCCAAAGGCGCTATCCGGGCACGCAATTCGGACGTCAGCTACGCGATCGCGTCGATCCTGGCGCTCGGCGCGGTCGCGCTTTTCGTGCTGCCGCCGCTGGGGCACGCCATTGGACTGACCGACCACGAATTCGGGTTGTGGGCGGGTCTTGCGGTGGACAACACCGCCGAGACCACCGCGACCGGATACCTCTTCTCCGATGAGGCCGGCAAGATCGCCGTCCTGGTGAAGTCGGTGCGCAACGCCCTGATCGGGTTCGTCGTGCTCGGCTTCGCGATCTACTGGGCGGCCAGGGGAGAAGCCGAGGCAGTGGCGCCGGGGTTGCGGGCCAAAGCCGAGTTCGTCTGGCAGAAGTTCCCGAAGTTTGTGCTCGGTTTCCTGGCGGTGTCGGCCGTCGTCACCGCCGGTCTGCTGAGTAAGGGGCAGGTCAGTAACTTGGCCGCCGTTTCGAAATGGGCGTTCCTGCTGACCTTCGCCGGGGTGGGGCTGTCCACCGACATCCGGCAGATCGCCCGCACCGGCTGGCGGCCGTTGGTGGTCGCGGTGATCGGTCTGGTCGTGGTGGCCGTGGTGTCGCTCGCCCTGGTGCTGCTGACCTCGAGGGTGTTGGGTTGGGGCACCGGCACCTAGTCCGACTCCAGATCGATGAAACGGCCGCTGCCATCGACGGGTAGCGGCCATTTCATCGCTTTCGAGTTCTGGCCCGAGGACTCGATCGCGCGCTGAGCAGCGATTTGGAGCGTTGTGGCTGCTCGCCTAGTATGTAGGGGTTGCCCAGGGCAGACCCAGGTCATCATGTGACTTTGCGTGCCCATGGACAACAAGACCGCGCGCGTCCAGGTCGGTATCTGGCGTGCACACAAAACCCAGGTCAGGAGATCGAGTGATTCAGCAGGAATCGCGGCTCAAGGTCGCCGACAACACGGGTGCAAAGGAAATCCTCTGCATCCGCGTGCTCGGTGGCTCGTCGCGGCGCTACGCCGGCATCGGCGACATCATTGTGGCAACCGTCAAGGACGCCATCCCCGGCGGCAACGTCAAGAAGGGTGAGGTCGTCAAGGCCGTCATCGTGCGCACCGTCAAGGAGCGCCGCCGCGCCGACGGCAGCTACATCAAATTTGACGAGAATGCCGCCGTCATCATCAAGAACGACAACGACCCCCGCGGAACCCGCATCTTCGGGCCGGTCGGTCGCGAACTGCGCGAGAAGAAGTTCATGAAGATCGTCTCGCTGGCCCCGGAGGTTTTGTGATGAAGGTGCACAAGGGCGACACCGTGCTGGTCATCGCCGGCAAGGACAAGGGAGCCAAGGGCAAGGTCATCGAGGCCTACCCGACCCGCAACAAGGTGCTCGTTGAGGGCGTCAACCGGATCAAGAAGCACACCGCGCAGTCGCAGAACGAGCGCGGCGCTTCGTCCGGTGGCATCGTCACCCAGGAGGCGGCGATCCACGTGTCGAACGTGATGGTGGTCGACTCCGACGGCAACGCGACCCGCATCGGCTACCGCGTCGATGAGGAGAGCGGCAAGAAGGTCCGTATCTCGAAGCGCAACGGCAAGGACATCTGATGACCACTGCAGAGACCACTCAGCCGCGGCTGAAGGCGCGCTACCGCGCAGAGATCCGCGACGCGCTCAACAACGAATTCAACTACGCCAACATCATGCAGATCCCCGGCGTGGTCAAGGTTGTCGTCAACATGGGTGTCGGTGACGCCGCCCGCGACGCCAAGCTGATCAACGGCGCGGTCAACGACCTGACGCTGATCACCGGCCAGAAGCCGGAAATCCGCAAGGCCCGCAAGTCGATCGCACAGTTCAAGCTGCGCGAAGGCATGCCGATCGGCTGCCGCGTCACCCTGCGTGGCGACCGCATGTGGGAGTTCCTGGACCGGCTGATCTCGATCGCGCTGCCCCGTATCCGCGACTTCCGCGGTCTGTCGGCCAAGCAGTTCGACGGCAGCGGCAACTACACCTTCGGCCTCAACGAGCAGTCGATGTTCCACGAGATCGACGTGGACTCGATCGACCGCCCCCGCGGCATGGACATCACGGTCGTGACCTCGGCGACCACCGACGACGAAGGCCGTGCGTTGCTGCGGGCCCTGGGCTTCCCGTTCAAGGAGAACTGACAATGGCAAAGAAGGCTCTGGTCAACAAGGCCAACAAGAAGCCGAAGTTCGCGGTGCGTGGCTACACCCGCTGCAACAGGTGCGGTCGCCCGCACTCCGTGTTCCGCAAGTTCGGCCTGTGCCGAATCTGCCTGCGGGAGATGGCCCACGCCGGCGAGCTGCCCGGTGTGCAGAAGTCCAGCTGGTGACTCTGCCCGTCTCATGACGCTGTAGAAGCCGCCCCCGTCTACGTGACCGGGGCGGCTTTTACGTCTGTGGCGCGGTGGCTGGGTTGCGACACTGGCCGCGTGGCCTTCGCATCCCCGGGACATCCCGACTGACGCACAGTCACGGATTTGGCCCTGAGCTGCTCATTGTCTAGACTGGGCAGGTTGCCATGGGCTTTTGTGTCCACGGCCGATCGGTACGTGCTTTCCGGCAGTCGGATTGCACTGCTGATGCGCGACCCCTGACCGCACCCGGTCAGATACGGGAAAACACTTCGTAGCAGGCCCACGATGTGACGTGCCGAGCCACCGCAAGGTGGGACCGACACGGGCGTGATGCATGGGAACCGCAGCGAGAAAGGTTGATCAACGCTGTCATGACAATGACGGATCCGATCGCAGACTTCTTGACACGTCTGCGCAACGCCAACTCGGCGTACCACGACGAGGTGACCCTGCCCCACTCGAAGATCAAGGCGAACATCGCCGAGATCCTCAAGAAGGAGGGTTACATTACTGACTACCGCACCGAGGACGCCCGCGTGGGCAAGAGCCTCGTTGTATCCCTGAAGTACGGCCCCAGCCGCGAGCGCAGCATCGCCGGCCTCCGCCGGGTGTCCAAGCCCGGTCTGCGGGTGTACGCGAAATCCACCAACCTGCCGCGGGTTCTCGGTGGCCTTGGCGTGGCGATCATCTCCACGTCCACTGGCCTGCTCACCGACCGCCAAGCAGCTCGACAAGGCGTGGGCGGCGAAGTCCTCGCTTACGTCTGGTAGGGGCAGAGAATATGTCGCGTATTGGAAAGCAGCCGGTTCAGATTCCGGCCGGCGTCGATGTGACCATCGAAGGCCAGAACGTCGCGGTCAAGGGCCCCAAGGGCACCCTGACGCTGGACGTCGCTGAGCCCATCGAGGTGGCGCGCAACGACGAGGGCGCCGTTGTGGTGAGCCGTCCGAACGACGAGCGTCGTAACCGCTCGCTGCACGGGCTGTCCCGCACCCTGATCGCCAACCTGGTGACCGGTGTGACCCAGGGCTACACCACCAAGATGGAGATCTTCGGCGTCGGTTACCGCGTGCAGGCCAAGGGCTCGAACCTGGAGTTCGCGCTCGGCTACAGCCACCCGGTGCTGATCGAAGCCCCTGAGGGCATCACGTTCGCAGTCGAGACCCCGACGAAGTTCTCGGTGTCCGGCATCGACAAGCAGAAAGTCGGCCAGATCTCGGCAGTCATCCGCCGCCTGCGTCGCCCCGACCCGTACAAGGGCAAGGGCATTCGCTACGAGGGTGAGCAGATCCGCCGCAAGGTCGGAAAGACAGGTAAGTAGCAATGGCTAACACTGAGACTGACAAGCGTAAGCCGTTGGGCCAGAACATCTCTGAGGCCCGTCGGGTGGCGCGTCTGCGTCGTCACGCCCGCCTGCGCAAGAAGGTCGCCGGCACCGCCGAGCGTCCGCGCCTGATGGTCAACCGCTCCTCGCGGCACATCCACGTGCAGCTGATCGACGACCTGGCCGGCGTGACCATCGCCGCTGCGTCGTCCATCGAGGCTGACGTGCGTGCCGTCGACGGCGACAAGAAGGCCGTCAGCACCCGCGTGGGGCAGCTGATCGCCGAGCGCGCCAAGGCTGCCGGCATCTCCGAGGTCGTTTTCGACCGCGGTGGCTACAGCTACGGCGGGCGGATCGCCGCCCTCGCCGACGCCGCCCGAGAAAGCGGGTTGACGTTCTGATGACTTACTTGATTGACGGAAGGACTGCATGATGGCCGAGCAGGCTGGCGCCGGTTCGGCGCAGGACAACCGTGGCGGTCGTGGTGACCGTGACGGCCGTGGCCGTCGCGACGACCGCGGTGGCCGCGGCCGCGGCGACGACCGTGGTGAGAAGAGCAACTACATCGAGCGCGTGGTCACGATCAACCGCGTCTCCAAGGTGGTCAAGGGTGGTCGGCGCTTCAGCTTCACTGCTCTGGTCATCGTCGGTGACGGCCACGGCATGGTCGGTGTCGGCTACGGCAAGGCCAAGGAAGTTCCGGCCGCGATCGCCAAGGGCGTCGAGGAGGCCCGCAAGGGATTCTTCCGGGTGCCGA
>JARLGS010000302.1 GCA_031292695.1 Mycobacterium sp.
CAGGCAACCTTCGTCGTCGTTCTCGGGGTCGGGCATCGTCTCGGGAATCTGCGAGGTTTCGAGCACCGGGTTGACCACCACACCGCGCCGCCGGGCCGCCTGGCCACGGTCGTCGGCGCAGTCGTAGACGAACACCCGCAGCCCGACGCCGATCTGGTTGGCCGCCAGGCCAACCCCGTTGGCCTCGTCCATCGTCTCGTACATATCGGTGATCAGTTGGGCCAGGTCGGCGGGCAGGGATCCGTCGGCTCCGACGGCCACCGGAGTGGTTGCCGTGTGCAGGACGGGGTCACCAACTATGCAAATCGGACGTACAGCCATGACGAGCAAGCTTAGTGAGCCGACTCGCGGGTAACGATCACGGCTCAACCGCGATTGCCGTGGTTGAATGTTCGCCGAACCACTTGTTGCGTCCCAGACCCATTGAGACGCACGAAACCGGCTGGTATATACCGAGATCAGAGAAAGGGTCCAGGGGCAAATGGACGGCGCTATGGCGCGTACTGAGCGATCCGGGGACGACTCTGAGCTTGCTGATGGGTTGACCCGCCGGGAACACGACATTCTTGGTTTCGAACGTCAGTGGTGGAAATTCGCGGGTTCCAAAGAGGACGCCATCAAGGAGCTGTTCTCGATGTCGGCGACCCGGTACTACCAGGTGCTCAATGCACTTGTCGACCGGCCCGAGGCGCTGGCTGCAGACCCGATGCTGGTCAAGCGACTGCGCCGGCAGCGGGCCAGCCGTCAGAAGGCCAAGGCCGCACGCCGCCTCGGTTTCGAAATCACCTGAGCTTTTCTGCCCTGAGGGCTCGCCTCGATAAGGTGGGGAGCGATGAATCAGCGAGAGTCCTCTGGACTGCCCCTGCGCGCCATGGTCATGGTGCTGCTGTTCCTCGGTGTCGTGTTTCTGCTCGTGGCCTTCCAGGCGCTGAGTTCGGACAGCAATAGTCCGCAGTCGAACTCGTCGAGCAGCGCCACCAGTGCCACGTCTGCTGCGCCGACTACGTCGGCGACGCCCGCGCCGGCGAAGGCCGACGTGCGGGTCTACAACATCTCCGAGGTCGCCGGCGCTGCCCAGAACGTCGCCAACAAGCTGCACGACGCGCAGTGGAACGTCGTCGAGACGGACAACCTCAGCGTGGACGCACCGCCGACCGTCACCACCGTGTACTTCGGGGACACCCCGGGGGAGAAGGACGCCGCTGACGCGGTGGGCAAAATCCTTGATGCCCCGGTCGAACCCCGTATCCCGGCCCTGAATGACAAGGGACCGGGCGTGATCGTTCTGGTGACCGGTTAGACATCCCAGGTGCGTAGCTTGTCAAGCGGCCGAGGCTTGGCGGTGTGCCCAGGCTTTGTGTTCGTCGTAGTGGGTTCGGTGGCGAATACAGCCGTGCAGGATGCCGACGAGGCGGTTGCCGAGGGCGCGTAGCG
>JARLGS010000303.1 GCA_031292695.1 Mycobacterium sp.
ATCAATAAATGACCAGCCAGTCACTTTATTACTTATAAATTCCCGGATCGACCGTTCGTCCTCAATGCATCCAGGACAACTTCGCCTTTTAACGCCGGCACCGCTGTTCCATCGGCCGTGCTCATGTCCTCGCCGGCCAGCAGGGCATTGATGATCGCCTCCTCCACCGCTTCGGCGGCCGCCAGGAACAACGGGGAAATATGATCGTTGTTGAGCATCGTCAACGGGCTGCTCAACGGCAGGTCCTTGCGTCCGTAATCGGTGGGCGGCAGTTGCTCGTTGCCGGTGGCGAAGGCCAGGAAGATATCGCCGCTGGAGTCCTCGGTGCCGCCGCCGGTACGGGCGATACCGATGGCAGCCCGTTGCGCCAGACGCTGGCATTGATGGGGCAACAACGGTGCGTCGGTGGCAAGGATCACCACGATCGAGCCCATGCCCGGGGTGCCACGGCGGGCAAAGGGCGAAGGGATGTCCAGCAACTGGCGGCCGACCGGATAACCGTCCACCCGCAGCTCCTGGCGCTTGCCATGATTGGCCTGGACCAGCGCACCGACGGTCCAGCCGCCCTGCGTCGCCGGCAAGCGCCGCGATGAAGTGCCGATACCGCCCTTGAATTCGTGGCAGATCATCCCGGTTCCACCGCCCACCGAGCCTTCGCTCACCGGCCCGGACCTGGCGTCGGCCAGCGCTTCACGTACCTGGGCGGGGCCGACATGCTGGCCCCAGATATCGTTGAGCACCCCGTCATAGGTTTCCATGACCACCGGCATGCACCAGTACACCGCCGGGTCCGCCAGGCCGTCACGTTCGTCGGCGATCAGCGCATCGCGCACCACACCGACGCTATGGGTATTGGTGATCGCCACGGGCGTGGTCAGCAGCCCGGCTTCGCGAATCCATTCCAGTCCCGTGGCATCGCCATTGCCGTTGAGCACATGGCAACCGGCGAAACAGGGCTGTTCTCGCGCTGCAACCGCCCTTGGCTGGATCACCGTCACGCCGGTACGCACCTGCTTGCCGTCGATCTCGGTCTTCAGCGTGCTGTGCCCGACCCGTACCCCGGGCACATCGGTAATGGCATTGAGCGGCCCCGGTGTTCCCAGGCCCAGGGTGATTCCCCATTCACGTGCGCGCATAATCCCTCTCTGTCTGCGGGTTTGAAATGTGCCGCCACTCTAGGCGCTCGCTTCCCATCCGCCAATTCCCCTAACGGGGTACTGTCGAGACCGTGCACGGATCTTCTAGACTGATACCCGGCCGCCAGCGTTCACTGCCCCCTGCATGATCGACCATGACTCCGGGAACCCCATGTCCAGCACCACCAACCACTGGGTCGACCTGAACCAGGACCGGGACACCGGCATCGAAACCCTGCGCGCGCGGTTCCAGGGCCATAGCCATGCCTACGATGCCCACTGGCACGACAGCTACCTGGTCGGAGTCACCGAACAAGGCGTACAGCAGTTCAATTGCCGGCGCACCCGCTACCAGAGCCTGGCGGGCAACGTGTTCCTGCTCGAACCCGGCGAGATCCATGACGGCGACGCGCCCACCGAGGGTGGCTTCACCTACCGCACGATCTATCTCGACCCGCACTGGCTGGAACGGGAACTGAGCGCGCTGTTCGAAGAGGCTCCGGCGGGCAGCCAACTGAGCTTTGCCAACACCCTGGCCACCGACAGCCGC
>JARLGS010000304.1 GCA_031292695.1 Mycobacterium sp.
ACGATCACGCTGAAGGGGCCGAACTCGGCCTTCCTGACCTACATGGCGTCCCCGTACGGGCCGCGGATGATCAGTCCAACCGCGTTACAGCAGAACAGCGGCACCGATCACGCACAGAACTACCTGACCACCCATGACATCGGCACCGGGCCCTACACGCTGACCGATGCCAAGGTCGGCTCGCACTACGGGCTGAAGGCATTCGACGGTTACTGGGGCGCCAAGCCGTACTTCCAGACCGTCGACATCCCGGTGATCACCGACGTTTCGGCGCAGCAACTCCAGTTCAACAACGGCCAGCTCGCGGCCATCCTGCACGACCTACCGTCGTCGGCCGTCCAGTCGTACCAGAACGACGGGAAGTACGCGCACTACTCGCTGCCCGCGATGATGTCGAACTATCTGTACGTCAACCCGCACAAGGGCATGCTGACCAACCCGGCCAACCGGCTGGCGGTGCTCAAGGCCATCGACGTCGCGACGTTGGTCAAGCAGACCTACCCCGGCCGCGGCAAGGTCTCCACTCAGATCTATCCGCCGCGGGTGATCGCACCCGACCTGGCCAAGCAGAGCACCGCGTATGACGCGTCCGCCCTCACCAAGATCGCGGCGGGACTGCCGGCCGATCAGAAGAACCTCACCATCGGTTACGACTCCAGCAACCCGGATAATCAGTTGATCAGCAACCTGATTCAGACGCAGCTCGCCACCGCCGGCATCACCGCGAAGGTGCAGAGCTACCCGACGTCCGAGATCTACGGCTGGATCGGCGGCGACGGCCAAGCGGCGCCGGACATCTTGTCCACGCTGGCCTGGCCCGACGCACCGTCGCCCTACACCTGGGGTCACATCACCTGGGATGCCAACGCCGGCCTGAACTACCTGAACTGCTCCGCGCCGCCGGTGGCCGACGCGCTGGCCAAGGGGTTGGTCTCGGGTTCGGACGCCGACTTCTCGGCGGCCGGTGAAGCGGCACTGGCCACCGGTTGTTGGTTGAACCTCGCTGATGTCGACGACTTCATGGTCGCCCAGCCGTGGCTCAAGGGCGTCGAGCAGGCGCATGTGGTGACCAACCCCAACAGCCTGCGTATCGCCAGCCTGTCGGTGGGGTGAGATTGGTGAATCTGTTGCGCAGCAACGGAAAAGTGCGGCGCATCGTGCTGCTCACCCTGGGTTGGGAGGACCTGCCGAAGTCGGTCTCGGTGTACGGCTCCCCACCCGAGCAGCGGATGCGGGAGCCAGTGCCGGGGGTACTGTTGCAGACCGACGGAGGCTGGGTACTGCTGGATACCGGCTTCAACACCGCGCTGATCCGAGACCCCGCGCTGTACCGCAGGTTCTTTCCGACCGTGGAGTACGTGCCGGTGCTGCCCGGCCCGGGGGAGCCGATCGAGGAGTCACTGGCCGAGATCGGTGTCGACATCGACCAGATTCACGTCGTGGCGGTCAGTCATCTGCACCACGACCACGCCGGTGGGCTGAAGTTGTTCGCCGGCCGGGTGCCGGTGCATGCTCAGCGCCGTGAGCTGGAGTACGGGCTGTCGAATCATCCTGAACCGGAACACAATGCGATCAACAGGATCGATTACGACGATCCGCGGATCGATTGGGTGCTGGCCGACGGCGAAGCCGAGGTGGCACCGGGAATCACTGCGGCGCCGACCTACGGGCACACACCCGGGCACCAGAGCTTCGTGGTGGAACTGGACAGCTCGGTGGGCGGCGACGGTTTCGTCTTCGCCTTCGATGCCGCCGATCTGACCGAGAACATCGAGCACGAGCTGGCGATCGGTGGATACATAGGGGTCGAGCCAGAGGAGACCATCGAGCCCATCCGCAGACTCAAAAGGCTTGCTGCGGAGAAGGGATATCAGCTGATACCCGGACACGACCCCCACGTCTGGCCGAACCTCACCCAGCACTTCCACGAGCGGTTCGGACCGATTACCGACGATGCCCTGTGAGTGTCCGCATATCGCAGTGCGCAGGGCTATGGCGCCGAACGCTTTTGATCGAGCCCGACGGCGCGCACGTGACCGACGGCGAGGTCCGCTGGCTACAGGGCGCGCGGAGCTATGTCGATTCCCGGGGATTCGCCGGGCATCTGGAACAACGCCACGATGTCTTCGAGTGGCACCGGTTGATCGACCTGGAGCCGCCAGGGCCCTTCCCGGATGTCGGTCAGATGTGCTGGGACGAAACCACACTGGTTGAACGCGGGGTGCACTGTGACTACGTCGAACACTGGCGGCAGGAGACGTCGGCGGCCGAGCCGGGGTGGGCCCTGACCTTGACGTCGGGAGCGGATTCGGCGCTGCTGCTGGTGGTCGGACAAATGTTCGGCTGGGCCTGCGCGGCTGAGGTGTACATCGGGTGCATCGGATCGGCCGCCTGGGACGGGCTGCGCGTGGGTGCGCAGGGCAGTCAGATCCAAGTCGACGGTGTGCTGTGGACCGTGTCGGATAGCGAAGGAAGCGTGAAACTGTGAGTGGTGCAAGATCATTCAGCTCCGTGCCGGTCGTCGATATCGGTGGCCTGCGTTCAGACAAGCGCGAAGACCGCGATCGCGTCGCCACCGAAATCGGACGAGCGGCAAGGGAAGTCGGGTTTCTCTACGTTGCCGGCGCCGGCGTCGACGAAGCATTGTTCGACCAGTTGCTCGCGGTGACCAAGCAATTCTTCGGGCTGCCGCTGGAACAGAAGATGCAGTCGTACATCGGGCTGTCCAGCTGCCATCGTGGGTATGTGCCGACCGGAGAAGAAGGGGTTGAGCACGGTGACAATGCCGGCGTTCCCGACTTCAAGGAGGCCTACGACACCGCGCTGGACCTGCCCGCCGACGATCCGGACCACTTGTCCGGCAATCCGATGCTGGGGCCGAACATCTGGCCGGATCTGCCTAGGTTCGCCGAAGCGGTAACGGCGTACTACCACGCGGTGCTCGACGTCGGTCATCAGCTGCTGTGGGCTTTCGCAATGGCGCTGGGGGAGGATCCGGACACCTTCACCCGGCATGCCACCAAGACGCCGAGCCAGTTACGCCTGGTGCACTACCCCTACAACCCGGACGCCGTCGATGCGCTCGGCATCGGCGCACATACCGACTACGAATGCTTCACCCTGCTCAAACCGACTGCGCCAGGCCTGGAGGTGCTCAATGGTGACGGCCAATGGATCGACGTGCCGCCGATCCCGGGCACCTTCGTGGTGAACATCGGCGACATGCTGGAGTTGTGGACCAACGGCGAGTACATCGCGACCAGCCACCGCGTGCGGAAGGTCAAAGAGGAGCGTTACTCGTTCCCGCTGTTCTTCAATGTCGACTACCACACCGTGGTCGAGCCACTACCCCAATTCGCCGCCGCCAGCAGCAATCCGAGGCCGGCGTTGCGCGCCGGCGATCACCTGTTCGCCCAAACCGCACAGACGTTTGCCTACTTGCGTGCCCGGATCGACAGCGGCGAGCTGGTCCTGCCGGACGGTTCAGTCAAAACCGGCACCTTCGGCCAGCAGGCTCTACACCACACAAGATGACGCGACGATCATCAGCGTTCGCTTGATGACAGCTCGTCCTCGGCAAACCGCTGAGTGGGAGTCGGCCACTTCGCGGGTACCGGCCGCTGGCGCACCATCTGTGGCCACCAGAACCACTTGCCCAGCAGCGCCGCGATAGCCGGTGTCATGAACGACCGCACCACCAACGTGTCGAACACCAG
Organism: Mycobacterium sp.; assembly: GCA_031292695.1. Classification (GTDB taxonomy): domain Bacteria; phylum Actinomycetota; class Actinomycetes; order Mycobacteriales; family Mycobacteriaceae; genus Mycobacterium. The sequence goes on from JARLGS010000304.1 coordinate 3,717, forward strand.
ACCCAGACCGATGGTCGTACCGATCTGCCCGAGGACCACCAGGTCGCTGAAGATGAACGATGCCATCGTCGCCGAGAACACCAGACCGGCGGCGGTGACCACGCGGCCGGTGCCGGCCATCGACCGGATGATGCCGGTGTTCAACCCCGCGTGGAGCTCCTCTTTGAACCGCGACACCAGCAGCAGGTTGTAGTCCGCTCCCACCGCCAGCAGCAGAATGATCGCCAGTGGCACCACGATCCAATACAGGTGAATGCCAAAGATGTACTGCCACACCAGAACTGACAGTCCGACCGATGCCCCCAGCGACAGGACTACCGTACCGACGATGACGAGCGCGGCGACGACGCTGCGGGTGACGAACAGCATGATCAGCAGAATGAGAGATACTGCCGCCAAGGCCGAGATCAGCAGGTCGTACTTCATCCCCTCCTGAATGTCCTTGTTGGTCGCGCCAATTCCGGCCACGTAAATCTTGGCGTCCGACATCGGCGTCGCCTTGAGCGCGTCGAACACCGCGTCCTTCATGGCGTTGATGTGGGGGATGGCTTCGGGGTTGGCGGGATTGCCCTGGTGCGTCACGATCATTCTGGCGGCCTTGCCGTCGGGCGACATGAACAGTTTGAGTCCGCGTTTGAAATCGGCGTTATCGAAAGCTTCTGGCGGCAGATAGAACGAGTCGTCGTTCTTGGCATCGTCGAAGGCCTGCCCCATCGCGGTGGCGTTCTTCAGGGCTTCATCGCTCTGGGCGTTGGTGCCACCCGTGGTCGCGTAATTCGACAGCGTCAGATCGCGGTTGCGCTCCTGGATGGCGATCTGCGGCGGAATCAGAGCCACCAACTTCGGTTGCAGGGCATCCAACTTGTCGAGGCTGGCCGTGATGGTGCCGAACTTGTCGGAGAGATCGGCGATCCCGTCCAGGGAATCGAACACCGACCGCAACGCCGAGCACATGGGAATGTCGAAGCAGTGCGGTTCCCAGTAGAAGTAATTGCGCAACGGGCGGAACTGGTCGTCGAAATCGGCGAGTTTGTTCCGTAGGTCGTCGACCGTCGCGACAGTGTCGTGAAACGCCTCGGTCTGTTCGTGGGTGGCAGCGGCGCTCTGCTGCTGGAGCGTCAGCTGCTGCTTGAGAACGCCGATCGTGTTGGTGATCTCGTTGGCTTGTTTGAGCAGATCGTTGGCCCGGTCCTTCTGATAGCCCAGATTCATGATCTGGCTGGCGCTGGTCGCGCTGATCTGGAACGGAATGGAACTGTGCGTGATCGGTGTTCCCAGGGGTCGCGTAATGGACTGCACCAGAGCGATTCCCGGCGTATGCAGGACCGCCTTGGCCGCACGCTCGAGGATCAGCATGTCTGCCGGGTTCCGCATGTCGTGGTCGGTCTCGATCATCAGCAACTCAGGGTTGATCCGCGCTTCGGTGAAGTGCCGTTCGGCAGCCTGCATCCCGATGACGCCGGGTGCGCTGTCGGGAATGTAGGGGCGGTTGTCGTAGCTGGTCTGGTATCCGGGTAGGGCGAACACGCCGATGAGCGCGATCCCGAGCGTCACCACCAGGACCGGTCCGGGCCAGCGCACGATGACGGTGCCGATCCGGTGCCAGCCACGGGCACGCAGCTGTCCCTTCGGTTCCATCAGGCCGAATCGGCTTGCGATCAACAACACGGCAGGTCCGAGGGTCAGCGCGGCGGCCAACGTCACGACAACACCGATGGCGGCGGGAATGCCGAGAGTCTGGAAGTAGGGGAGCCGGGTGAAGGCCATGCACGCGACCGCGCCGGCGATCGTCAAACCCGATCCGACGATGACATGGACGGTGCCGCGGTACATGTCGTAGTAGGCCGGAATCCGGTCCAGCCCATTACCCCGCGCTTCCTGGTAGCGGCCGACAATGAAGATCACATAGTCCGTGCCGGCGGCGATCGCGAGTAGCGTCAAGAGATTCGTCGAGTAGGTGGACAGACCGATGACGCCGGAGTGGGCGAGCACCGCGACGACACCGCGGGCGGCGCTGAGTTCGATGGCCACTGTCACCAAAACGATGAGCATGGTCACCAGCGAGCGGTAAACGAACAGCAGCATGATCCCGATCACCAGGAATGTGATGCCGGTGACCTCATTGGTGCCTGCGCTGCCCACCTCGAAGTTGTCGGTCACCAGTGGTGAAGCACCGGTGACATAGGCCTTGATGCCCGGCGGGGGTGGGGTGTCGGCCACGATCTTGCGCACGGCATCTACAGATTCGTTGGATACCGCCTCGCCCTGGTTGCCGCGCAAGTACACCTGCGTCAGGGCCGCCTTGCCGTCCTTGCTCTGCGAGCCGCCGGCGGTCAGTGGGTCACCCCAGAAGTCCTGGACGTGCTCGACGTGTTCGGTGTCCGCCTGGAGCTTCTTCACCAAGCCGTCGTAGTACTTGTGCGCCTCGGGGCCCAGCGGCTGATCGCCCTCGAGCACGATCATTGCCGCACTGTCGGAATCGAATTCGTGGAAGACCTGCCCGATATGCCGCATCGCCAGAATGCCCGGCGCGTCGGGCGCATTGAGCCCTACTGAGCGTTCCCAGCCGACGACCTCCAGTTGCGGCGCGATGGTGTTGGAGACGGCGGCGATGGCGATCCAGATCAACAGGATCGGCACTGACAGCGTGCGGATGAGCCGTGCCGGAAGGGAACCCTCGACGGGGGCATCGGTCCGATGGTTACTCATGCCGTCTTGTCCAAGCAGGCGATGTATCCGTTCACGTTGTCCGAAGACCTTTCGTCCTTGACGATGCCGTTGACGGTGATGCGGCAGCCGATGGTGTTGCCGTCACCCTGTGCCCGGAGATCGGCGTACAGCGTCGGGTCGTCGGTGGTCAGCGTCTGCGACCACGGCAACGAGACGTTATCGACGTGTTGCGGTTGGGCGTGAATGTCGAGGTAATTGATGGTCGCCACGGACCCGGGTGAACCGAACACCTCAAACAGCACGTGCTTGGGGTTGTAGCCGGTGTTCTCCAGGGCATCTGAACCGGCCCTCGATATCTCGTTGTGGGCGCCGAAAATGCCGTGAAGCCGGTCGACGGTGAACGCGACGAGAACGACCACCAGGATCGCAACGCCCGTAATCCACTGCCGGCGTACAAATTCGCCCACCGAAAACTTGCTCAAGCCAAAGCCTTTCGACGCCCCCGCAGACAACCGCACGACACCACATTGTGATTTCGTTCCGTAATGGAGAACGGTACGGTACCGTACGATCCATCGCAACTGGATTGACATATGGACAAACTCCTGCGCAATGCCTCAGCGCAGTGCAACGTCGTGGTGTAACTCTGGTATTCCATCTATGTGGGGCCGGAAGGGGTGCGGCGATGTCCGATCACCTTGGCGATACCTCCTGCTGCCCGTGGAGCGAGCGCGAGGCGGAGCTCTTGGCGATCACGCTGCAACTGCTGCGGGAGCACGGGTATGACCGCCTGAGCGTGGAAGCGGTGGCGATCAAGGCCAAGGCCAGTAAAGCGACGATGTACCGACGCTGGCCCTCGAAAGCGGAGCTGGTGCTCGCCGCCTTCATCGAGGGCTCCCCCAGTTCCGCGGTGCCGCCCCATACCGGCTCACTGCGCGCAGACCTCTTGGAGATCGGCCGGTCGACCTGCGAGCAGGCACGCGAACACACGTTGACCATGCGAGCGGTGCTGAACGAGATGTCGCACAGTCCGGGCCTGCAGGCGGTGATGCAGGAGAAGTTCGTCCTTCAGCGCAAGCTGGTGATCGACGGCGTACTTGCCGAGGCCGTCGAACGCGGCGAGATCGACGCCTCAGCCATCAACGAGGAGATCTTCGATCTGCTGCCGGGATATCTGGTGTTCCGGGCCCTGGTCTCCGATCGGCCACCGACTGACGACACGGTGCGGAACTTGGTCGACGATGTGTTGCTGCCCAGCCTCAAGGGTGAGCGGGAACGGTAAGACCATCGGACCGAAGACCGAAAATAAGTGCAGCCCAGAGGGGTTCGACGCTTCGCAACGTGCGCTGAACCGTGTGATGCTGTCAGTCCCACAGCCGGCACACATCAGGGACTTTCGACCCCTGGTATCAGAAACCTTCGACCCCTGAGCTGAGTGCTGCGCCGAGGATACCGTCCATCGCATGACCTATGTGATCGGACGAGAATGTGTTGATATCGCAGACATGTCGTGCGTACAGGAGTGCCCGGTCGACTGCATCTACCAAGGCGATCGGGCGCTCTACATCAATCCGCAGGAATGTGTGGATTGCGGTGCCTGCAAGCTGATTTGCCGAGTCAATGCGATCTACTACGACGACGATCTGCCCGAAGATCAACTGTCCCACCGCGCTGACAATGCCGCCTTCTTCGACGAGGTCCTCCCGGGCCGCGACACGCCGTTGGGCTCACCTGGCGGAGCCAGCCGGATCGGCCGTATCGGAGTGGACACCCCATTGGTATCGGCCCTGCCTGTTCGGAACTGAACGAACCACGTGTTGTCGGTGATGCTGTTCGGCACGCACGGCAACCGGCGGCCGATCAGGCTTCATCGAGCGCGGGAAAGAGTACTTCCTGGGTGAGCAGCTGCAGCGCAGCGGCGACCGGAATCGCAATGAGGGCGCCGACGATTCCCAGAAGCGCGGCCCCGATAAGGACTGCGACCACGGTGACCCCGGCCGGCACCGCGACCGCGCGGCCGATGACTTTCGGTACCAGTAGGTAGTCCTCGAACCACCGGAACAGGATGTAGAACGCGACGGTGGCGACGCTCACCGGGATGGAGACGGTCAATGCGACTGCGGCCACAACGATCCCGGCGACGGTGGAACCGTAAGGCAGCAGGTCAAGTATCGCGACAAAGGCGCCGAGCAGCAACGAGTATGGGACATCGAGGACGATGCACCAGGCGAAGGTGGCTATCCCGGCAATCAGCGAGGTCGCGACGTTGCCGAGGACAAAGGCGCCGACCTTGGCGAGGACCTCATCGCCGAGGAGGATCGCCCGTGGCCGGCGGGAGCGCGGCACAAATCGGTACAGGGTTGCGCGGATGCGCGCCATGTCGACGAGTGTGTACACGGTGAGGACGGCCACGATCCCGAGGTCGGCCAGTGCACCCAACACCGCTGATCCAGCTTTGACGAGTCCGGACAATGGGGCTCCACCCGAACCGGTCAATGCCTCGGTGATGTGTTGCTGAAGGTGGAACCGGTCATTGAGCCTGCCGATTAGCGAGGAGTGGTCTTGAAGCTGTTGCAGGTAGCGCGGGGCCTGTTCGACGAATTGGCGTGCCTGCTCGGCCAGGGGAGGAACTGCTGCCGCTACCATCCCGATGATGATCGCGAAGACAATGACGGTCACCAACGTAACGGCGGCCCAGCGTGGCAGCTTGCGGTTGACTAGCGCCGAAATGGCTGGTTCGAGTCCAAGCGCGAAGAAGAACGACACCCCGATGAGCACCAGCACGGACGATATCGATGCGAGGCCGCACACCGCGCCGTAGGTCACCGCTACGCCCGCCGACGCCGCCAACCCGAGGTAAAACGGCGAACGACGATCAAAGCGCTGCCCTCGTGGGCCTAGCGGATACTCATCGGAACGTATTCGGGCGGCGGCACGGTCGGCTTCGGCGATCGGACTTTCAGCTTCGCTATGCGGCTGACCCACTGGGCGGTGATCTCCCGGACCGTCGTGCTCATTCTGGGACTTGCCCTTGTGCCCTGTGTCAGACATCGTCGTGTCCCTTCCACGTCACCGCAGATCTGATTGCGTTCGCCTGTGATCGGAGTCCATTGTGGATGAGAAATGCCTGGTGGCGCTGGCGATCTCACGCCAATGGTCGTCGTCGGGCACGGCGTGGTCACGTCTGTCAAAGATGGCGTGCTGAGTGACGCCGGTTTTGCGTCGCTGGATTTTGTGCGGCGCGTATACCGCGGTCGTGGGGACGGTGCGGTCAGTGCTGCCTGCGATCATCAACAGTGGTCCTCGTTCGTAGCGGGCGTCGACGGATGCGCTGCTGTCGAGGAGGGGCTGGCGAGTATTACCTGCACCAATGGCAGTGTGGGGGCGGGGATGCTATAGGCCGTGAACAATCGGTCGGATTCACCTCGCGATTCACCGTTTGTGATGTTGTTGTGATAGCTCTCGGCGGTGTGCGACCGGGTCTTTGACTGCCGCCCGCGAAGTCCAAGACATGTTGCGGTGGTGCGTGTTTGGATGAACGGCAGCCGGAGCGCTTCCGAGTCCGGTGTAGCGCACGGGGATTCCTGTCGTTGGGGTTAGGAGTCACGCAGGAGGCCACGCGAGTGGCACCGTACGCGGTGGAGCCGCGGAACCACCTCCTCGCCGAGGCGGACGACAAACCCGGTTGGATCTGGAAAGCCTGGCGGCGATCCGACATTGACCAAGTCGATCCCCAGGCCGGCGAATGCCTCCACCGTGCGCAGAAAGACATCGGTGAACGGGTCGTCGGGCAGCGCTACCGTCGTGCGGATCTCGGCGGGGTCGCGGCCCACGGTTTCGCAATGGCGGGTCAGGGTTGACGATCAGGCAGAAGACGGCGGGACGTCGTCGCCGGCCTGATTCACCCCTAGGTGTATCTAGTAGCTCATGCTAGATGGGGGTTCCCCCCGGGACGCTTTGCCGTTAGCCGCTTCTACCCGTACTTGAAGCCGGGTTTGCTTTGGCCGACTTCGATGATGTAGCCGTCTGGATCGCGGATGTAGCACCGCGTCTCGCCGTACTTGTCTAGGGGCTCCGAGAGAAACGTTGCGCCTCGACTCTTCCACAACTTGTAGCACGCCTGAATGTCCGCAACTCGGATATTCAGGAAGCTGCTGTGATGATCGGGATCGGGAGGGCTAAGCGTCACCGTCGGTTTATCCGGTGTGGGGCCGCCGCCAACGTTGAGAATGAGCCATATGTTGGCGATTTTGACGTACGGCGGTGCGTCTCCGTCGCCCATGCTGACGATGTCTCCATCGAAGACCGTTTTGTAGAATTCGGCGGATCGCTGTAGGTCGGCCACGGTGAGAAAATACGCGACCGTGCACCCCTCCACCGGTGGCATCTGATAGTTCTGCTGTTCGACCTGTACTTCGTCCATCGATCACTCCAAATCGTGGTTAGGCCCTCTAGGGCTGTGACGAATGCCCTCGGCCCTTCATCGTGTCCGTGCCGATGAAGCGCCAGCCGCCGGGACACGAACGAGACCACTGGGCATCGAGACCCCCTCCTTAGCTGGGAAACTAGCACTCGCGGGTATTGCCTGGAATACGATTAACCTGTCTCATGCCTGTGGGTAGAACCAGCATCGGAATGTGGTTCTGCGCCTTACTCATCGAGTAATTGGTGGCACCGGCATGGAGGCGAACACCCCCCAGGTGTATCTAGTAAGTGAGTGCCCTAGTTAGGTACGGCGTGGCTGGTTAAGGTTTGGCAGGGTATGGCGTGGAAACGCTTCGCTCGTTAGCGCGGGGCCGTGGCCATATGAGGTGCGATGTCCAAAGTACTACCGCTGCGGCCCGCGAGGAATTGTCAATACCTGTGGATCAGGGTGTTTCAAGCGACCTCCGTTTCGGTTGATTCGGCCGGCTCGGGCGGTGTGATGTCGACGGGCCGTTCGAGTAGCTTGCCCTTGTGAAAGACGGCGCCGGCGCGGACCAAGGCGACCAGGTGTGGGGCGTTGACGGCCCGCCAGCGGGCTTGCGCGGCGTCGATGAGCTTGTAGGCCATGGCAATTCCGGCCGCGCGTGAACCCGGGCCCTTGGTGACCTTGGTCCGCAACCGC
>JARLGS010000305.1 GCA_031292695.1 Mycobacterium sp.
ACAAGTACGAACGGCGTCAGTTCCGGAGCGCAACGAACCGTGGCCGTATGTGAGCAGGCAGCCACCGGAGCCCGGCGGCGCAGTCCGCCGACTGCTGTGCCGGCTCCGGCTGTAGCCGGGCAAACCTGCTGGTCACACTGTCGCGATTACAGGTTTTGCCTGGTCGGCCAATACCATGTCTGATGCCATGACCGAAACCGCCCCCGATACCCGCACCACCAGCCGGATCGCCGCTGAAGCTGCCCGCCGTCGCACCTTTGCCGTCATCAGCCACCCTGACGCCGGTAAATCGACGTTGACCGAGGCCCTAGCGCTGCATGCCCGGGTGATCACCGAGGCGGGCGCGATCCACGGCAAGGCGGGCCGGCGGTCGACGGTGTCGGACTGGATGGAGATGGAGAAGGCCCGCGGCATCTCGATCACCTCGACGGCGCTGCAGTTCCCGTACCGCGACTGCGTCATCAACCTGCTGGACACCCCCGGGCACGCGGACTTCTCCGAGGACACCTACCGGGTGCTGACGGCAGTCGACTGCGCGGTGATGCTGATCGACGCCGCGAAAGGCCTTGAGCCGCAGACCCTGAAGCTGTTTCAGGTGTGTAAGCACCGGGGCATCCCGATCATCACGGTGATCAACAAATGGGACCGCCCGGGCCGGCATGCCTTGGAACTGATCGACGAGATTCAGACCCGAATCGGCTTGCGCCCCACGCCATTAACCTGGCCGGTCGGTATCGCCGGTGACTTCAAAGGCGTGATGGACCGCCGCGAGGGCCACTACATTCGGTTCACCCGCACTGCCGGTGGCGCGACCGCGGCCCCTGAAGAGCACATTCTTGCTGCTGATGCGCACGAGGCCGCCGGCTCGGATTGGGACACCGCGGTCGAGGAATCCGAACTGCTGAGCGCCGACGATGCCGACTACGACCGCGAGGCGTTCCTGTCCGGCGAGGCCTCGCCGACGCTGTTCACCTCGGCGGCACTGAACTTCGGCGTGAACCAGCTGCTCGACGTGCTGGTCGAGCTGGCGCCGCCGCCCAGCGGTGGGGTTTCCGCCTCCGGGGAAGACCGGGCGGTCGAATCCCCTTTCAGCGCTTTCGTTTTCAAGGTGCAGGCCGGCATGGACTCGGCGCACCGCGACCGCATCGCCTACGCCCGGGTGTGCTCGGGCACGTTCGAGCGCGGTGAGGTCTTGACTCACGCCGCGACCGGCAAGCCGTTCGTCACCAAGTACGCGCAGTCGGTGTTCGGGCAGCAGCGCTCGACGCTGGACGCGGCCTGGCCGGGTGATGTGATCGGGCTGGCCAACGCCGCTACGCTGCGCCCGGGCGACACCCTGTACATGGATGAACCCGTGCAGTACCCGCCGATCCCGAGCTTCTCCCCCGAGTACTTCTCAGTGGTGCGTGGCAAGGATCCGAGCAAGCACAAGCAGTTTCGCAAGGGCATCGAGCAGCTGGACCAAGAGGGCGTCGTGCAGGTGCTGCGCTCGGACAAGCGCGGTGAGCAGGCGCCGGTGTTCGCGGCCGTCGGCCCCATGCAGTTCGAGGTGGCCGCGCACCGGATGGCGACCGAGATCGGGGCGGCCATCACGCTGGAGTCCCTGCCGTACCAGGTGGCGCGGATCGTCGAGCCCGAGGACGCCGAGTTCATGAGCAAGCAGGTGTCCTGCGAGGTGCTGACCCGCACCGACGGGGTCATGCTGGTGCTGTTCTCCACACCGTGGCGGCTGGAGGGGTTCCAGCGGGACAACCCTGACGTGAAGTTGCGGTCGCTGGTGGCGGCGGCGGACGGGTAGTTCGACCGGCAGTCACAGGAGTCACTTGCGTCGCTGGCTCGGGCGAAGGCCGTTCTGCCCGCCTTTGTGCGACAAACTAGCGATCAGACCGAGAGGACGCCGAGTGACCGCGACACCCACCACGTCAACGATGCGTGAGCTGACCGTCCGCGGGATCCTGCTCGGCGGAGCGATCACGCTGGTGTTCACCGCCGCCAATGTGTACCTGGGCCTCAAGGTCGGGCTGACGTTCGCCACCGCCATCCCGGCCGCGGTCATCTCGATGGCCATCCTGCGCAGCTTCGCCAACCACTCCATCGTGGAGAACAACATCGTGCAGACCGTGGCCTCGGCGGCGGGGACGCTCTCGGCCATCATCTTCGTGCTGCCCGGGCTGATCATGATCGGCTGGTGGACCGGATTCCCGTACTGGATCACCGCGGCCGTGTGCGCTGTCGGCGGCATCCTCGGCGTGATGTACTCCATCCCGCTGCGCCGCGCCCTGGTGACCGGCTCGGATCTCCCCTATCCCGAAGGGGTGGCCGCCGCCGAGGTACTTAAGGTCGGTGACAGCAGCGGTGGGGCCGCCGATAATCGCATCGGAATCCGGGTCATCGCGTTGGGCTCGCTCGTGTCCGCCGGATTCGGGCTGCTGGCCAACCTGAAGGTGCTCGCGAATTACGTTGCGGCGTATTTCCGGGTCGGTGCCGGCGGCTCGATGTTCGGCGCCAGCCTGTCGCTGGCGTTGATCGGGGTCGGGCATCTGGTCGGGATGAGCGTCGGGATCGCCATGCTCGTCGGGCTGGTCATCTCGTTCGGGGTGCTGCTGCCGATGCGCACCATCGGGGCGTTCGGCACCGGCCACCCCGTGGCCGACGTCATCGACGGCGTGTTCGTCCACGAGGTGCGGTTCATCGGCGCCGGGGCGATCGCGGTGGCCGCAGTGTGGACGCTGCTGAAGATCCTGCGCCCCATCATCAAAGGCGTCACCGAAGCGCTGACCTCTGCCCGCGACCGGCGGCAGGGCCAGCTGGTCGACCTCACCGAACGCGACATCCCCTTCCCCATCGTGGCGGCCACCGTGCTGGTGATGCTGATCCCAATTGCCGTGCTGCTGTGGGATTTCAGCCGCGGCACCGCGTTGCAGGGCAGTGCGGGCGGGATCATCGCGGCGAGCGTGGTGTTCATCTTCGTCATCGGCCTGGTGATCGCCGCGGTGTGCGGCTACATGGCCGGGCTGATCGGCTCGTCGAACAGTCCGATCTCCGGGGTGGGCATCCTGACGGTGCTCATCGCCGCGGTGCTGATCAAGGTGGTGTTCGGCCACACCGACGACCACCACGCGGCCGCCGTGGTGGCCTTCTGGTTGTTCGCGGCCGCCATCACGTTCGGCGTGGCCACCATCTCAAACGACAACCTGCAGGACCTCAAGGCCGGCCAGCTGGTCGGCGCCACCCCGTGGAAACAGCAGGTGGCGTTGGTGATTGGGGTGCTGTTCGGTTCGGCGACCATCCCGCCGGTGCTCAATCTGATGCAACGCGCGTTCGGCTTCCTCGGGGCGCCGGGTGCGAGCGACCATGCCCTGGCCGCGCCGCAAGCCGCGCTGATCTCGTCGCTGGCCAAGGGTGTGTTCGGCGGGTCGCTGAACTGGTCGCTGATTGGCCTGGGTGCGGCGATCGGGATTGTGATCATCGTGGCCGACGAAATCCTCGGCCGCACATCACGATTCGCCCTGCCACCACTGGCTGTCGGGATGGGCATGTATCTGCCGATGAGCCTGACGCTCATCATCCCGCTCGGGGCAGTGCTCGGCCACTTCTACGACCGGTGGGCAGACCGGGGCGGCGACTCTGCGGGCGCTGAACGCAAGAAGCGGCTCGGCGTGCTGCTCGCGACCGGCATGATCGTCGGCGAGAGCCTCTACGGCGTCGTCTTCGCCGGGTTCGTCGCCGGCACCGGGAGCGAGGACCCGTTCGCGGTCTTCACCGACAACACCGGCGGGCTCGCCGAAATCATCGGGTTCGTCGCATTCGCGGTGGTTGTTGCGTGGACGTACAAGCGGACACAGAAGATTGCGACGCAGGCATCCTAGGCGTGTCGGCTCAGTTGCGGCACTGCCGATTTGGAGTCGTCAGCTTTGGCTGACAATGTCAGCCAAGGGTGACGAGCGCCAGCTCCAGCACTCACCGTGGGACGACCGTGATGGCGCATCGCGGTCCGTTTGCCCCAGATAGCCGAGTGTCCGCGGTAACCAAGGCGCAGTCCAAGTTCTCGGCGAGAGCGACGTACATCGCGTCGTACGCCGTCACGGTGGCCCGAAGTTCCCAGACACGTTCCAGGAGAGGCGAAGCGGCGTAGCGAATCAGTCCGAGCCTTGTCCAGACATCGAGGGCCTTGCGCGCGTCCCCTGAAGCCAGCAGACCGGCGGCGACCTGCCTACGCAACACGCTGACCACTTCCGCATCCACCAGGTGTGGCGCATGCACGGATTCGACAGCGAGCAGCCGACGCGCCGGACCATCATTCAGCAGTGCTGAGACCGCCGCCGACGCATCCACGACGATCACCTGCGTTCGGACTCCACTTGCTCGACGATGGTTTCTGTTGCGATGCCCAGATCGGGCAGCGTCGCGATCAATGCGGCGTTGTCGACCCGGCGAGTCGCGGCATCGAGTTCACGAATCGCGACGGCTGTCACCGACGTGCTCGCCGCACGCGCCATCCGCTCGAGTCGATCCATGACGTCGTCGGGGACATTACGCAGGTACAGCGTTCGCATACCGCCAGCGTACTCAAATTGCTTGCTATTTGCTTGCAAGGTGCTAGCTGTCCTCGCTTGATCGTCGGCAGATCCGCCGTTAGCCCGCATCGTCGAGACCCCATCGCCGCGCTTGGCTCAGAACCTCTCGCTTGTAACTCAACCGCAGTTCGTCGATCACATCGAGCGTTCGTGAGGTCAGCTCGTCTCGAACCCCGCTCTGCGCGTGGGCAAATGGGATGAACACCCGCAACAAGTCGGGAGCGTCCAACACGACCTCCAACGGAATGCTGTCGTCGTAGTAGTGCGCCCTGCCGATCGCCCAGTCGACACGCGCCGCGCTCCACCGCAGGGGGTCTTCCGTACCGGTCTCGAAGAGCTCGAGCAGCAGTTCCCGGTAGCCGGCGGCGGCGAATGGCGCTGCGGAGGCGATCGCAAAGAACCTGTCACACAACTGCTCGACCGACTCCCAATCCATGGTTTGTGTCCGGTGCTCACCGCCTTCGGGTAGCCGGGCGACCAACCACTGAACCAGTACCCGGTAGACCGGCCACCCATTGGTTTCACGTGCGTAGGTTGGCTTGGCCAGCGCGTCTTCGATCCACACACGAGCATCGGCCAGCGTCATCTCGACGTCGTAGATATCGCTCTCGGGTTCGGCCGCTCGCCCAAGGGCTTGGTCGATCGGCTCCGGAACAACGCTCGCGTCGGTAATGCCCGAAAAAATGTTGTGGTCAATCAGAACCACAACAGTCAACTCGTGCCCACCACCCAGTCGCACACCGATCGCGAGTTCGTCGGCATCGCCGAACACATCGGTTCTGCGGACCGCCCGGTACACGTCCGCCTGTGGTAGCCCAGTAATCCACCTCGGAAGGTGCTCGCGCCGTTCAGCCAATTCCCGTCGGCATCGAGAGGAATTGTCAATACCTGTGGATCAGGGTGTTTCAAGCGACCTCCGTTTCGGTTGATTCGGCCGGCTCGGGCGGTGTGATGTCGACGGGCCGTTCGAGTAGCTTGCCCTTGTGAAAGACTGCGCCGGCGCGGACCAAGGCGACCAGGTGTGGGGCGTTGACGGCCCGCCAGCGGGCTTGCGCGGCGTCGATGAGCTTGTAGGCCATGGCAATTCCGGCCGCGCGTGAACCCGGGCCCTTGGTGACCTTGGTCCGCAACCGC
>JARLGS010000306.1 GCA_031292695.1 Mycobacterium sp.
ACTGCTGCGGCTTCGGCGAACGATACGGTGGTGACGGCTGGGTCCACCGCGGCGATCACCGATGCCTCCGGCAACGCCTGGACGATCACCTCGGGTGCGCAGGTCGCCTACAACGGAACCGCGATCTCCGGCACCGCGAACGTCGCTGAGCTCGCTTACGTCAACGGCGTCGTCTGGCAGGAAACCACCAGTAACGACTGGTACTCGATCGTCGACAACGGGGGGACGTTCAGCGCCGGCGTCGGGCCGACCACGACCAGCCCTCTGCCGGCAGCGGCCACACCAACACCGACCCCGACCCCGACCCCAACCCCAACCCCCACGCCGACACCCACCCCCACACCGACACCGACGCCGACTGCTGCGGCTTCGGCGAACGATTCGGTGGTGACGGCTGGGTCCACCACGGCGATCACCGATGCCTCCGGGAACGCCTGGACGATCACGTCGGGTGCACAGGTCGCCTACAACGGAACCGCGATCTCCGGCACCGCGAACGTCGCCGAGCTCGCTTACGTCAACGGCGTCGTCTGGCAGGAAACCACCAGTAACGACTGGTACTCGATCGTCGACAACGGCGGGACGTTCAGCGCCGGGGTCGGACCGACCACGACCAGCCCTCTGCCGGCAGCGGCCACGCCAACCCCGACACCCACGCCCACACCGACACCGACTCCACCGGCCACCTCGGGATCCTGGATCACGCAGACGGTTGACGGACAGCAATACGCTGTATTGTTGCCGGCGAACTACAACCCGGCCCAGACCTATCCCACGATCCTCTATCTGGGGGCCCTCGACGCCGGCAACGGCGGCGCGGCCGCGATGGAGTCCAATGTAGATACATATCTCAACTCGACGGACTTCCGCACGAACTATCCGGCGATCGTTGTCATGCCGGTGCTCGACCAGACGTCAGACCCCTCGGGTGGCTCGAACAATTGGGGTGGTGTGACCGGTGACATGCCTGGCACCCAGTTCGCCCTTGACGCCCTCGCGCAGGTCCAGAGCCAGTACTCGGTCGATGCGAGCCGCATCTACGTGACCGGCCCCTCGATGGGCGGCCAGGGCACGGACCAGCTGATGTACGACCACGGCCCCAACTCAGCTAATCCGATCTTCGCCGCCGGTTACTCGATGGCCGGCATGATGGTGAATGAGACGCCCCAGCAGTTTGTGCAGGCCCTCGGCAACGCGCCGATGCTTGCGGTGCATGGCACGGCAGACACCACGAACCCGCCCGGCTTTGACCAGCAGGTTGCCGCGCTGGACCCGAACTTCCAGCTGCAGTTGGTGCAGGGTGCGGGTCATGACGTTTGGGACCCGCAGCCGAACGCGGGCATCTCGGGCTACTCGAACGATGCCAACTGGACCTGGCTGTTCCAACAGCGGATGCCCAGTGCGTCCGGCACCACGCCGACCCCAACACCGACGCCTACTCCGACACCGACACCTACTGCTGCGGCTTCGGCGAACGATACGGTGGTGACGGCTGGGTCCACCGCGGCGATCACCGATGCCTCCGGCAACGCCTGGACGATCACCTCGGGTGCGCAGGTCGCCTACAACGGAACCGCGATCTCCGGCACCGCGAAC
>JARLGS010000307.1 GCA_031292695.1 Mycobacterium sp.
CTCCCGCCGCGCCGGCTGCTCCGGCACCGCAGCAGTGACCGAGGCCGGCGGGGCCGCCCAGCGCGGCTTGGTCACCGTCAGCCGCCCCGCCGCGGTCTGGATTCTGCTCGCCGGCCTGATCGGTGAGCTCGCGGCGTTCGTGCTGTCGGTGGAGAAGATTCGTCAGCTGCAGAGCCCGTCGTACGTGCCGTCGTGCAGCATCAATCCGGTGCTGGCGTGCGGGTCGGTGATGCTGACCAAGCAGGCATCGCTGTTCGGTTTCCCCAACCCACTGATCGGTATCGCGGCGTTCAGTGTCGTCATCGTCACCGGCGCGCTGGTGGTGGCGGGGATCGGGCTGCCGCGGTGGTACTGGGCCGGGCTGGCCGGCGGTACTCTGCTGGGCGCGGTGTTCGTGCACTGGCTGATCTTCGAGAGCCTGTACCGGATCGGCGCGCTGTGCCCGTACTGCATGGTGGTCTGGGTCGTCACCATGGCGCTGCTGGTCGTGGTGGCGTCAATTGCCTTGCGGCCCTTGGCCGGTAACGCGGTGCTGCGAGTGCTGTACCAGTGGCGCTGGCCGCTGTACGCGTTGTGGATCACCGTGGTTGCGCTGCTGATTCTTGACCGATTCTGGAGCTATTGGTCGAACCTGATCTAGCCCGACGGGCTAGGGTCACTGAGTGATTTCCAAACTGCTGGTGGCCAATCGCGGTGAGATCGCGATCCGGGCCTTTCGTGCGGCCTGCGAACTCGGTATCACCACGGTGGCGGTGTACCCGTTCGAGGATCGTAATTCGCTGCACCGGCTCAAGGCCGACGAGTCCTATCAGATCGGCGACAAAGGCCACCCGGTACGCGCCTACTTGAATGTCGACGACATTGTGGCGACCGCTGTTGCCTGCGGTGCCGATGCGATCTACCCGGGCTACGGCTTCCTGTCGGAGAACCCGGAACTGGCAGCGGCCTGCGCAGCCGCGGGTATCACGTTCGTCGGGCCCAGTTCCGACATCCTTGAGCTGACCGGCAACAAGGCTCGGGCCATCGCGGCCGCGCGGGCTGCCGGGCTGCCGGTGCTGGCCTCATCGGCTCCGTCGGCGTCGGTCGACGAACTCGTCGCGGCTGCCGAGCAGATGAGCTTTCCATTGTTCGTCAAGGCCGTCGCCGGCGGCGGTGGGCGAGGGATGCGCCGCGTCGCCGATCCGGCTGACCTGCGGGAGTCCATCGAGGCGGCATCGCGGGAAGCCGACTCGGCCTTCGGTGACGCGACGGTGTTCCTGGAACAGGCCGTCGTCAACCCGCGGCACATCGAGGTGCAGATCCTCGCCGACAACCACGGCAACGTCATGCACCTGTTCGAGCGCGACTGCAGCGTTCAGCGCCGGCACCAGAAGGTGATCGAGCTGGCGCCGGCGCCGAATCTGGATCCCGCACTGCGGGAACGTATCTGCGCTGACGCCGTGGCGTTCGCCCGGCAGATCGGTTACGCCTGTGCCGGCACCGTCGAGTTCCTGCTCGACGAACGCGGCCAGCACGTGTTCATCGAGATGAATCCGCGAATCCAGGTGGAGCACACGGTGACCGAGGAGATCACCGCCGTCGACCTGGTCGGCTCGCAGTTGTGTATCGCGTCCGGTATGTCGCTGGACGAGTTGGGGTTGAGCCAGGAGACCGTGCAAGCCCGAGGTGCGGCACTGCAGTGCCGGATCACCACCGAGGACCCGGCAAACGGATTCCGTCCCGACACCGGCAGAATCACCGCGTACCGCACCCCGGGGGGCGCCGGCATCCGGCTCGATGGCGGCACCAACCTCGGCGCTGAGGTATCCGCGCACTTCGACTCGATGCTGGTCAAACTGACCTGTCGCGGAAGGGATTTCGAGACCGCGGTGATGCGGGCCCGACGGGCCGTGGCAGAGTTCCGAATTCGCGGTGTATCGACGAACATCCCGTTCCTGCAGGCGGTTCTGGAGGATCCCGACTTCGTGGCGGGCCGGGTGACGACGTCGTTCATCGACGAGCGTCCGCAGCTGCTCACCTCTCGCACCAGTGCCGACCGCGGCACCAAAATTCTGAACTACCTGGCCGATGTGACGGTCAACCAGCCGCACGGTCCCCGCCCGTCGACGGTCTACGCGCGCGACAAGCTGCCCGCCGTCGACCTGAAGGCGGCGCCGCCGGCGGGATCGAAACAGCGGCTCGTGGAACTGGGGCCGGAAGGGTTCGCCCGCTGGCTGCGTGATTCGCCCGCGGTCGGGGTGACCGATACCACCTTCCGCGACGCCCACCAGTCACTGCTGGCCACCCGCGTCCGGTCCACCGGGCTGTTGGAGATCGCCCCGTACATCGCCCGGTTGACCCCGCAGCTACTGTCGGTGGAGTGCTGGGGCGGCGCGACTTATGATGTGGCGCTTCGCTTTTTGAAGGAAGATCCGTGGGAGCGGCTGGCCGCGCTGCGGGAGGCCATGCCCAACATCTGCCTGCAGATGCTGCTGCGGGGCCGCAACACCGTTGGCTACACGCCCTACCCGGAGCTGGTGACCTCGGCGTTCGTCCAGGAAGCCACAGCAACCGGGATTGATATCTTCCGAATCTTCGACGCTCTGAACAACGTGTCCTCGATGCGACCGGCGATCGACGCAGTGCGCGAAACCGGTTCTGCGGTAGCCGAAGTCGCGATGTCCTACACCGGCGACCTGACCAATCCCGGCGAGACGCTCTACACGCTGGACTACTGGCTCAAGCTCGCCGACCAGATCGTCGAGGCCGGGGCGCACGTGCTGGCGATCAAGGACATGGCCGGCCTGCTGCGGCCCCCCGCGGCGGCAAAGCTGGTGTCGGCGCTCAAGTCCCGGTTCGGTCTGCCGGTGCACGTCCACACCCATGACACCCCGGGCGGGCAGCTGGCCACTTACATGGCCGCCTGGCAGGCCGGTGCCGACGCGGTCGATGGTGCGTCGGCGCCGTTGGCCGGCACCACCAGTCAGCCCGCGCTGTCTTCGATCGTTGCGGCGGCGGCGCACACCGAGTACGACACGGGGCTGTCCCTGGCTGCGGTCTGCGATCTGGAGCCGTACTGGGAGGCGCTGCGCCGCATGTATGCGCCGTTCGAATCCGGCCTGCCTGCGCCGACCGGCCGGGTGTACACCCACGAGATTCCCGGCGGGCAGCTGAGCAACCTTCGTCAGCAGGCCATCGCGCTGGGACTGGGGGACCGGTTCGAGGAGATCGAGAACGCCTACGCGGGCGCCGATCACATCCTGGGCCGGCTGGTGAAGGTGACGCCGTCCAGCAAGGTGGTCGGTGACCTGGCCCTGTCCTTGGTCGGCGCCCACGTCACCGCCGACGAGTTCGCCGCCGACCCGTCCCGGTACGACATTCCGGACAGCGTCATCGGATTCTTCCGCGGCGAATTGGGCGACCCGCCGGGCGGCTGGCCGGAACCGTTGCGCACCAAGGCATTGCAGGGTCGCGGCCCGGCCCGGCCCGAGCAGCAGCTGACCGAGTCCGATGAAGCCGAGTTGGCGCAGTCCGGTCCCGTCCGCCAGGGTGCCCTGAACCGGTTGCTGTTCCCCGGCCCGACCCAGGAGTTCCTGGCCCACCGTGAGGAATTCGGCGACACCTCGCGGCTGAGTGCCAACCAGTTCTTCTACGGACTGCGCCGCGGCGAAGAGCACAGGGTGCACCTGGAGAAGGGTGTCGAACTGCTGATCGGGCTGGAAGCGGTATCCGAACCCGACGAGCGCGGCATGCGCACCGTGCTGTGCCTGATCAACGGGCAGCTGCGCCCCGTGCTGGTGCGCGACCGTGCCATCGCCGCGGATGTGCCGGCCGCCGAGAAGGCTGATCGCGCCAATCCGGACCAGGTGGCCGCACCGTTCGCCGGAGTGGTCACGGTCGGGGTTTCGGTCGGTGACCAGGTCGAGGCGGGCCAGACCATCGCCACCATCGAGGCCATGAAGATGGAGGCGGCCATCACTGCGCCCAAGGCCGGTGCGGTCACCCGGATCGCCGTCACGCCCACCGCGGGCGTGGAAGGCGGTGATCTGCTCGTGGTGATCAGCTGACCCGGATCGTTGGCGGCCGCTTCGGCGGCCGCCGAATTTCGGTGCCTCCGAAAGGGACTCGGCCAACCACCGACCGCGTCCGCGAGTCGCTGTTCAACGTCCTGGCGGCCCGGGTGGATTTCGACGGGGCGCGGGTGCTCGATCTGTACGCGGGCTCGGGGGCGCTCGGTCTGGAGGCGCTGTCGCGCGGCGCGGCTTCGGCGCTGTTCGTCGAGGCCGATCGGCGGGCCGCCGCAGTGATCTCCCGCAACATTGCTGAACTCGGGGCCGATGGCGCCGCGGTGCGGTGCGCCACAGCGGCCAGTGTGGCGGGCACCGCGGCACTCCGGCCGGTGGATCTGATCTTCGCCGACCCGCCCTATGACGTGCCCGCCGCGGAGGTGGAAGCTGTTGTCGGGCAGCTGGTTTCGGGCGGCTGGTTGGCCGACGGTGCACTGGCGGTGATCGAGCGCCCGGCGTCCGGTCCGGCCTTGATCTGGCCAGATGGCTGGACCGCGCTGCGTGAACGCAAGTACGGCGACACCCGGTTGGAGATGGCGCAGTGGGCCGACTGACCGCCTTGGCTTGTACCGTCATGGGCTATGAGCGGCGCGGTATGCCCGGGATCCTTTGACCCGATAACCCTTGGTCACCTCGATGTCTTCGAGCGGGCGGCAGCCCAGTTCGACGAGGTGGTGGTGGCAGTCCTGGTGAACCCGAACAAGAAAGGCATGTTCACCGCCGAGGAACGCATCGCGATGATCGCCGAGTCCACGTCGCACCTGCCCAACCTGCGGACCGAGGCAGGGTCGGGCCTGGTCGTCGATTTCGCCCGGGCCCGCGGGCTGAGCGCCATCGTCAAGGGCCTGCGCACCGGTACCGACTTCGAGTACGAGCTGCAGATGGCTCAGATGAATCGGCACGTCGCCGGCGTCGACACCTTCTTCGTCGCCACGAAGCCGCAGTATTCGTTCGTGTCGTCGTCGTTGGCCAAGGAAGTCGCGATCCTCGGCGGCGACGTCACCGACCTGCTGCCGGCAGCGGTCAACGAGCGGTTGCGCGCCAAGCTGGACGCGCGCTGACTTCTGCGCCCACGCTGCGGTTTGTGACGAATATTCGTTGAATTCCGTCATAAACCGCAGTCTCGGTGCGAGAGGTACGCGACACACCGGCCCGCAAAGCCGAGTCACATGAGTAACACCAGGCACACTAGTAACAACAACTACGCCTGGAGGATGTTGCCGTGTACCGAGTATTTGAGGCGCTGGACGAGCTCGGCGCAATCGTGGAAGAGGCGCGTGGAGTGCCGATGACCGCAGGCTGCATGGTGCCTCGCGGCGACGTCCTCGAACTGATCGACGACATCAAGGACGCGATCCCGGGCGAACTCGACGACGCCCAGGACGTGCTGGACGCCCGCGACGGCATGCTGCGCGAGGCGAAGGAGCACGCCGACTCGATGGTCTCGTCGGCCACCGCCGAGGCCGACTCCATGGTCAACCACGCCCGGTGCGAAGCTGACCGGCTGCTGGCCGATGCCAAGGCGCAGGCCGACCGGATGGTCGGCGAGGCGCGTGCGCACAGCGAGCGCATGGTCGGCGAGGCCCGCGAAGAGGCCAACCGCATCGCGAGCACCGCCAAGCGGGAGTACGAGGCCAGCACGAGCCGGGCCAAGGCGGAGGCCGACCGGCTGATCGAGAGCGGCAACTTGTCCTACGAGAAGGCCGTGCAGGAAGGCATCAAGGAGCAGCAGCGCCTGGTGTCCGAAACCGAGGTGGTGCAGACCGCGCACGCCGAGGCCACCCGCATGGTCGACTCCGCTCACGCCGAAGCCGACCGGCTGCGTGGTGAGTGCGACATCTACGTGGACAACAAGCTCGCCGAGTTCGAAGAACACCTCAACGGCACGTTGCGCTCGGTCAGCCGGGGTCGCCACCAGCTGCGCACCGCAGCCGGCACCCACGACTACGCGCAGCGCTGACCCGGCTCGCTGAGCCGAAGTCACGAACGGAATCGCTGATGCCGGGCCTGACCCGGCATCAGCGTTGACGACGCCGCGGCGGCGCAGGATCGATGCCGGAGCCTCGACAAAAAAATCTCACTGATCCGGTGGCACGGCAGCATTGCGTCAGGACCGGGTCCGGCACCGAAGTAGGATTGTCTAATGCCTGGCCCGAGTCCGCTGACGATTGACATTGTGCGGTTGGGCCGACGGCCCGGGTCCATGATCACGCACACCGAAACGGTGCCCAGTCCGGGCCGAATCGGCCTGGACCTGATGGCCATCGCTGTCGGTGCACCGATCGAACTAGACCTGCAATTGCAATCGGTGTCCGAGGGGGTCCTGGTCACCGGGTCGGTGTCTGCGCCGACCACCGGGGAGTGCTCGCGGTGCCTCAACCCCTTGACCGGTCACGTCTCCGTCGATCTCACCGAGCTGTTCGCATACCCGGACAGCACGACCGAAGCCACGACGGAGGCCGACGAGGTCGGCCACGTCGTCAATGACACCGTCGACCTGGAGCAGTCCATCATCGACGAGGTCGGGCTGACCCTGCCGTTCGCGCCGTTGTGCAGCCCGGACTGTCCGGGCCTGTGCCCGGACTGCGGGGTGCGCCTGCTGGACGCCGAACCCGGTCATGACCACGACAAGATCGACCCTCGGTGGGCGAAACTGTCCGCGATGCTGCCGGAGAGCACGACCGGCTCCGAAGGGCCTGGGCCGGAGGACGGTTCGTGACGGTGGATCGTGAGCCGCTGCTCGCGGCGCTGGGCGTGCAATTGCCCGACGACCTGCTCACCGTAGCCCTGACCCACCGCAGCTATGCCTACGAAGCCGGCGGCCTGCCGACCAACGAACGGCTGGAGTTCCTGGGCGACGCCGTGCTCGGGCTGGTGATCACCGCCGAGATCTTCCGTCGCTATCCGGACCGCAGCGAAGGCGAGTTGGCCAAACTCAAGTCGGCGGTGGTCAACACGCAAGCGCTGGCCGAGATCGCGCGCGGTCTGACCCCCGGCGGGCTGGGCAGCCATCTGCTGCTGGGCCGTGGCGAAATGGCCAGTGGCGGTGCACAAAAGGCCAACCTGCTGGCCGACGGACTCGAATCACTGCTCGGTGCAACCTATGTCGAGCATGGTCACGAGGTAGCCCGGGTGGTGGTGATGGGACTGTTCAGCACGGCTCTGGACACTGCCGCCAGCCTCGGCGCGGGTCTGGACTGGAAGACCAGCCTGCAGGAACTGTCCGCGGCCCGCCGAATCGGCGTCCCGTCGTACGTGGTGACTTCCACCGGGCCGGAACACGACAAGGAATTCACCGCGCGCGCTGTGGTCAACGGTGTCGACTACGGTGAAGGCATCGGACGCACCAAGAAGGAAGCCGAACAGCACGCCGCCGCGGCGGCCTACCAGGCGCTGGAGTCGGCCGAGATCAGCTCCAGCCCCGAGGCTGACTCCGTCAGCAATGCCTGAACTTCCCGAAGTCGAGGTGGTCCGCCGCGGCCTCGAATCACATGTTGTAGCAAGGGGTTTCACCTCCGTGCAGGTGCTGCACCCACGGGCGGTGCGCCGCCACATTGCCGGGCCGGCGGACTTGGCCGGGCGGCTGACCGGACGCCGGATCGCCGGGACCGGCCGCCGCGGCAAGTACCTGTGGCTGATCCTGGACGACGACGAGGCACTCGTGGTGCACCTGGGTATGAGTGGCCAGATGCTGATCGGGCCGCCGACCCGGCCCGATCACCTGCGCATCGCCGCGGTGCTCGACGACGGCACAGAACTCAGTTTCGTCGATCAGCGGACCTTCGGCGGTTGGCAGGTCTGCGATCTGGTCGAGGTCGACGGCAGCGTGGTGCCCGAACCGGTGGCGCATATCGCCCGGGACCCGCTGGACCCGCAGTTCGACCCGGACGTGGTGGTGAATACCTTGCGGCGCAAGGATTCTGAGATCAAACGTCAGCTGCTCGATCAAACCGTGGTGTCGGGCGTCGGAAACATCTACGCCGACGAATCGCTATGGCGGGCCCAGGTCAACGGTTTTCGGCCGGCGTCGGCGCTGCCGCGCCGTCGGCTCGGCGAACTGCTCGGGCACGCGGCGGACGTGATGAATTCGGCGTTGGCTCAGGGCGGCACGTCGTTCGACTCGCTGTACGTCAATGTCAATGGTGGGTCCGGGTACTTCGACCGGTCGCTGGACGCCTACGGCCAGGAAGGTGAACCGTGCCGGCGCTGCGGCACTGCGATCCGGCGGGAGAAGTTCATGAACCGCTCGTCGTACTACTGCCCGAAATGCCAACCGCGGCCACGCAAGTCACGAATGACCTGACACAGCCGCGGTCGCTGTAGGGTCTCCGGCCTATTTCAGTCCTGGCAGGCCCTTGAGTTGCGGTGAGTCGGTCATACAGAACTTCCAGTCGCCGCCCTCTTTACGCAGCGGGATGCTGGTGACGGCGGTGCCTCCGGGCTTGGTCGACGTGACGTCGACGGTCGCCCGATCGCCGTTGACGTCGATATTCGTGATTTCGGCGCTGCCACCGGAGCCACCCGGTTTGCCGAGGGTTTGTCCGAACTTGCCGCCGATCGAGGGAAGCTTGTCGTAGAGCTTCTGATCGTTCGCGCACGAATGCGCCTTGAAGTCGTCGAACGTGCTGATGTCCGCGGTCACCAGGGCGCGAATCTGACTCTCGTCGGAATTGCCGCCAAGCACGCTCGGCATTCCACCGCCGCCAGACGCCGAACCTGTCTTTGAATCCGACTTCGAGCCGACGACGACGAGCGCGACGACAACCACAATCACGATGGCGAGCGCTGTGCCACCGAGAATCAGCCACTTGGGGCCGTTCGACTTGGGTGGCGGGGGACCAGGAAACCCGGGGCCCATCGGATATCCGGGAACCGGTCCGTAACCGGGCTGGCCGTAGGCCGGCTGTCCGTAGCCGGGCTGCCCGTAGCCCGGTTGTCCGTAGCCGGGCTGCCCGTAGCCCGGTTGTCCGTAGCCGGGCTGGCCGTACCCGGGCTGGCCGTACCCGGGCTGGCCGTACCCGGGCTGGCCGTAGCCGGGCTGGCCGTACCCGGGTTGCCCGTATTCGACGGGCGGGTACTCGGCGGCCGGGCCGTACCCTGCCGGCTGTTCGTACCCTGCCGGTTGGCCGTATCCGCCCGGCGGGAACCCAGGGGCGGGCTGCTGTGGTTGCTGCCACGGCTGGGCGCCCGGATCCGAGCTGGACGGGGGATAGGTCATGTCTGATTGCTCCCTGTGAACTGGTGCTTGGTGTCCAAGGTAACACCGGGTCAGTGGGGCTGAAATGCGAACCGCGGCCGGGCAAGTCACGGAGGACTTGCCGCAGCCGCGGTCAGCAGTTGGATACCGGGCTACTTCATCCCCGGCAGCTCCTGCAGGCGCTTCAACACCGGTGAGTCGGTCATGCAGAGCTTCCACTCACCACTTTCTTTACGGAAATAGAGGGTGCCGGAACGCTGCAGGCCGTTGCTCGAGGTTGCGGTCACGTCGGCCGTGGCGCGGTCACCCGTCACGTTGACGCTGCGGATCTCGCGCGTGGCTTTGGGGCCGGTCGGGTTGGCGCCGGTGCTGTCGGCGATGCCGGGAAACTTGCTGAGGAATTTCACGTCGTTGGCGCAGTGGCGATCCTTGGTCGACGACGAGTTCATCAGGCTACGAATCTGGTCCTCGTCGGAGTTGCCGCCGAAGGCGCTCAGACCGCCCGAACCGGAGATCGCCATCAACACGACGATCACGATGCCGATGACGACAACGAGTGACAGTCCACCGATCAGCGCCCACTTGGGGCCGTTCGACTTGGGCGGCACGACTCCGGGATAGCCGGGACCCGCTGGATAGCCGGGCAGCTGTCCGTAACCGGGTTGTCCGTAGCCCGGTTGTCCGTAGCCCGGCTGGCCGTACGCCGCTTCGTACCCCGGCTGCCCGTATCCCTGCTGTCCATATCCCTGTTGTCCGTACTGCGGTTGCCCGTACTGCGGTTGGCCGTAGCCGGGTTGCCCGTACTGCGGTTGGTTGTAGCCGGGCTGGCCGTAGCCCACAGGCTGGCCGGTCTGTTGTCCGAAGTCGGCCGGTTGCCCATAGCCCGCAGGCTGACCGTAGCCGCCGGCCTGGCCGGCGTCGGGGAACCCGGGTGCGGGCTGCTGTGGTGGCTGCCACGGCTGGGCGCCCGGTTCCGAGCCGGACGGGGGATAGGTCATGTCTGGTTGCTCCCTGTGAACTGGTGCTTACCGTCCAACGTAACACCGGGTCAGAGGGTGCCGTAGCGCGCAACAGTCACCGCCCAGCCGGTCCTCCAAGACCGGCTCGGTCCGCCTGCGCAGGCGGACGGCATGGCACGGTACAAATGAGCCATGACGGAACTGTGGGTCGAACGGACCGGGGTGCGCCGCTACACCGGGCACAGCTCGCGCGGAGGGGAGGTCCTCGTCGGATCCGAGGACGTCGAAGGCGTCTTCACCCCGGGTGAGCTCCTCAAGATTGCGCTGGCGGCCTGCAGCGGCATGAGCAGCGACCACCCGCTGCGTACCCGCTTGGGCGACGACTACCAAGCCACCATCCGGGTGTCCGGCGCTGCGGATCGCGACAACGAGGTCTACCCGAAGCTGCAGGAAAGCATGGAACTGGACCTGTCCGGGCTGTCCGATGACGAGATCAAACGGCTGAAGATCGTCGTCGAGCGGGCCATCGACAAGGTGTGCACCGTGGGCCGCACGTTGAAGGCGGGCACCGAGGTCACCTTCGAGTTCGCGGACGAGTGAGCGACGACCACGGTCCGACTGTCGGCTCGGCCGACGAAGTTCGGCTCTCGGCCTGGGTGCATGGCCGCGTACAGGGCGTCGGCTTCCGCTGGTGGACCCGGGCGCGGGCGCTGGAGCTCGGCCTCACGGGCTACGCGAGCAACAAGGCCGACGGCCGGGTGCACGTCGTCGCCCAGGGCTCTCGCGCCGATTGCGAGCGGCTGCTGGGGCTGCTTCGCGGTGGCACCACCCCGGGCACGGTGACCACCGTGGTCGACGACTGGGCCCCGGCCTGGGAGCCGATCGAGGGCTTCGCGGAGCGTTAGCGACCGAGAGTTCGGAGCGTTAGCGACCGAGAGTTCGGAGCGTTAGCGACCGAGATTTCGGAGCCTTAGCGGCCGAGAGTCAGTGTCTTAGAGGCCCAGGGGTCCCCGGCATTTAACCCATCCGACGGTAGGGTTTCACCCCATGCATCTGAAGAGTCTGACGCTGAAGGGCTTCAAGTCCTTCGCGTCGCCGACGACTCTTCGCTTCGAACCCGGCATCACCTGCGTCGTGGGGCCGAACGGTTCGGGTAAGTCCAACGTTGTCGATGCCCTGACCTGGGTGATGGGTGAGCAGGGGGCCAAGACCCTGCGCGGCGGCAAGATGGAAGACGTCATCTTCGCCGGCACGTCCTCGCGGGCACCGCTGGGCCGGGCCGAGGTCACGCTGACCATCGACAACTCGGACAACGCTTTGCCCATCGAGTACTCCGAGGTGTCGATCACCCGCCGGGTGTTCCGCGACGGCGCCAGCGAGTACGAGATCAACGGCAGCAGTTGCCGGCTCATGGACGTGCAGGAACTGCTGTCCGATTCGGGAATCGGCCGGGAGATGCACGTCATTGTCGGTCAGGGCAAGCTCTCGGAGATCCTGGAGTCACGGCCCGAAGACCGCCGGGCCTTCATCGAAGAGGCTGCCGGGGTGCTCAAGCACCGCAGGCGTAAGGAAAAGGCGGTCCGCAAGCTCGATGCGATGCAGGCCAACCTGGCCCGCCTCACCGACCTCACGACTGAACTGCGCCGTCAGCTCAAGCCGCTGGGCCGGCAGGCCGAGATGGCACGCCGTGCGCAGACCATCCAGGCCGACCTACGCGACGCCCGGCTGCGGCTGGCCGCCGACGACCTCGTGACCCGCCAGGCCGAGTTCGACGACACCAACCAGACCGAGTTCGTGCTGCGCCGCGAGCATGACGAGGTCGCTGCCCGACTGGAAGCGGCGGCCGCCGAGCTGGCCGGCCACGAATCGGCGGTGTCGGGTCTATCTGGCCGGGCCGAAGCGGCGCAGCAGACCTGGTTCCGGTTGTCCGCGCTCGCCGAACGGGTGAGTGCCACGGTGCGAATCGCTACCGAGCGCACCCAACTGCTCGATTCGGCGCCGGAAACCTCGACCGGCCGCGACCCGGACGAACTGGAGGCCGAGGCCGACGCGGTAGCTGAGCACGAGGAGCAGCTGCTCGCCGAGCTCGCCGAATCGCGGACCCGACTGGAGGCCGCCCGCGGCGCGCTGGCGGAGTGCGAACGCGCCGCCGCGGATGCTGAGCGGGCGCAGATGGCTGCGGCCCGGGCCGAGGCCGACCGTCGAGAAGGCCTGGCGCGGTTGTCCGGCCAGGTCGACACCATGCGCACCCGCATCGAATCGATCGACGAAGGTGCGGTCCGGCTGACCGGCAACATCGAAGAAGCCGCCGCCCGGGCGCAACAGGCGCAGGCCGAATTCGAAACGGTGCAGGGCAAGATCGGCGAGCTCGATGCCGGTGAGGTCGGCCTGGACGAGCATCACGACCGCACCATGACGGCAATGCGGCAGGCCGAGCAGCGGGTCGATGAACTGCAGGCCGCCGAGCGCGCCGCGGAGAAGCAGGTGGCCTCGCTGCGGGCCCGCATCGACGCGCTGTCGGTCACCCTGGACCTCAGAGATGGATCGGCGTGGCTGCAGAAAAACCATGACGGCTCAGGGCTTTTCGGCTCTGTGGCCGAACTGCTGCGGGTGCGGTCCGGCCACGAGACCGCGATCGCGGCGGTGCTGGGGGCCGCGGCAGACGCGCTGGCGGCCGAGAGCTTCGACGCCGCCCGGGCCGCGGTCGATGCGCTCAAGCGAGGCGACGGTGGCCGCGCCGCCATCGTGCTCGGCGACTGGCCGGATGAAACCGCTTCGGCGCGTGGGGAATTGCCGTCCGGTGCCGAATGGGCATTGGATCTGGTCGAGGTACCCGATCGCCTCGCCGGAGCAATGACCGCGATGCTAGCCCGGGTCGCGGTCGTCGCTGATCTGCCGGCCGCGTTGGATCTGGTGACCGGACGTCCGGAGTTGCAGGCGGTCACCGCCGACGGCGATCTGGTCGGTGCGGGTTGGATCAGTGGCGGATCTGATCGCAGGCCCAGCGCTCTGGAGATCACCTCGGAGGTCGACAAGGCGCGCTCAGCGCTGATGGTGGCCGAGCGTCAGACCAGCGAATTCGGTGCGGCGTTGGCGGGTGCGCTCGCCGAGCAGACAGCCCGGCGCGATGGCGTCGAACACGCGCTGGCCGCGTTGCACGAATCCGACGCCGCCATCTCGGCGATCTACGAGCAGCTGGGCCGGCTCGGGCACAACACCCGAATCGCTGACGCCGAATGGCAGCAGCTGATCCGGCAGCGCGACGAGCTGGAAGCCGGGCGGACCCGGACCCTGGCCGAGCTGGCCGAGTTGGAAGACCGCCTCCACAATGCCCAGCAGGAGCCGATGTTCGACGTCGAGCTCGTCGACCGGCATGAGACGACGGCGGCTGCCGAGGAGGCTCGGGCCATCGAGGTCGAGGCCCGGTTGGCGGTGCGAACCGCCGAGGAACGAGCGAATGCCGTTCGCGGACAGGCAGATTCGCTGCGCAGGTCGGCGACGGCCGAACGTGAGGCGCGGCTGCGGGCAGCCCGCGCCCGGGAGGCGCGGGAACACGCGGCGAAGGTGGCCGCGGCGGTGGCTGACTCCGGTCGCCTGGTGGCCGAAAAGCTCGCTGCCACAGTGGCTCTGGCGGCGCGCAGCCGGGACGAGCTGGCGGCTGAACGCGCACAGCGTTCGGCCGGGCTGACTCGGGTCCGGGCGGAAGTGGCTGAACTCAGTGCCCGAGCCGGCGTGCTGACCGAAGCACTGCACCGCGACGAAGTCGCCAAAGCGCAAGCGGCCCTTCGCATCGAACAGCTCGAGCAGCAGGCGCTGGAGCAGTTCGGCATGGCGGTGGCCGACCTGGTCGCCGAGTACGGCCCCGACGTGCCACTGCCGCCGACGGAACTGGAGATGGCCGAGTACGAACAAGCTAAGGAGCGCGGCGAGCAGGTCACCGCGCCGGCGCCGATGCCGTTCGACCGACCCACCCAGGAGCGCCG
The DNA here is from genome assembly GCA_031292695.1 of Mycobacterium sp. Taxonomy (GTDB): domain Bacteria; phylum Actinomycetota; class Actinomycetes; order Mycobacteriales; family Mycobacteriaceae; genus Mycobacterium. Next base: position 14,186 of record JARLGS010000307.1, read on the forward strand.
GGCCAAGAAGGCGGAAAAAGAGCTGGCCGAACTCGGCCGCGTCAACCCACTCGCCCTGGAGGAGTTTGCCGCGCTGGAGGAGCGGTACAACTTCCTGTCCACTCAGCTGGAGGACGTCAAGGCGGCCCGCAAGGACCTGATGGACGTCATCGCTGACGTCGATGACCGCATTCTGCGGGTGTTCTCCGAGGCGTACGCCGACGTGGAACGGGAGTTCACTCAGGTGTTCACCACCCTGTTCCCAGGCGGCGAAGGGCGGCTGCTGCTGACCAATCCCAGCGACATGTTGACCACCGGCATCGAGGTGGAGGCCCGGCCACCGGGCAAGAAGGTCAAGCGGCTGTCGCTGCTGTCAGGCGGCGAGAAGTCACTGACCGCAGTGGCCATGCTCGTCGCGATCTTCCGGGCCCGCCCGTCACCGTTCTATGTCATGGACGAGGTTGAGGCCGCGCTGGACGACGTGAACCTGCGCCGGCTGATCAGCCTGTTCGGGCAGCTACGCGAGAAATCGCAGCTGATCGTCATCACGCACCAGAAGCCGACCATGGAAGTGGCTGACGCGCTGTACGGCGTCACCATGCAGGGCGACGGCATCACCCAGGTGATCTCGCAGCGCATGCGCGGCCAGGAACTGGTGTCCAGCCCGCAATAGCTGTGTGGCCGTCCTGCGGCGCAGCGGGTAAGAAGCACCGGCCCGACCCTGACACAATGTGGGCGTGTCGGAAGGTCTCTGGATCGCGGTAGCGGTCGTCGCAGTTCTCGTTGTCACCGCGCTGGTGCTCGGATTCGTCCGCTACCGGCGCAGCCGCATCTCGCTGACTCCGCCCGACGAGACGCCGAAGCTCGATCGTTCCGGCGGCTACACCGCCTCGTCGGGCATCACGTTCAGCAGTTCTGACACCGCCGAACGATTGCCGACAGTCGGCGATGACGCCGAGATTCCGCGAGATGCCCGCAAGCGCACCATTGCCGACGTCCAGCTGCCCGAGCCCGAGCCGGAGGCGGTGGAGGCTCCAGTTGAGCTCGAGGTTCCGGTCGAACCTGAGGCCGAGCCGACACCTGAGGCCGAGCCGACACCTGAGGCCGAGGCCGTGCCGACACCCGTGCCCGAGCCCGAATCAGCTCCGGAACCGGAGCCTGCGGTCGAGCCTCGGGACGAGATCGCGCCCACCGCGGGCCGGTTGGAGCGGCTGCGCGGCCGGCTGGCCAAGTCGCAGACCACCCTGGGGCGCAGCATGCTGGGCCTGCTCGGTGGCGGTGATCTGGACGAGGATTCGTGGGAGGCGATCGAGGACACCCTGCTGATCGCCGATCTGGGCCCGGTGACCACCGAATCGGTGGTCGCTGCGCTGCGCAGCCGGATGGGCGAGGCCAACGTGCGAACCGAGGCGGACGCGCGCGCGGTGCTGCGTGAGGTGTTGATCAACGAGTTGCGGACCGACCTGGACCGGTCGATCAAGGCGTTGCCGCACGCTGACAAGCCATCCGTGCTGCTGGTCGTCGGGGTCAACGGCGCAGGCAAGACCACTACCGTCGGCAA
>JARLGS010000308.1 GCA_031292695.1 Mycobacterium sp.
CGGGCGGCCCCGCCCCCCCCGGCGCCCCCCCCACCCACGTTTCTGGCGGTCCTACTGCGGGCCGGGCTACTGGTGTCCGCGGCCACGCATCGTGGTACCAGCCAGCTTCAGCAGTCCCCTCACCCGGGTGATGCCGTAGCCGGTTTCCTCGGCGAGTTGGCGGATGCTTTCGCCGTTCTCGTAGCGGATGCGCATTTCCTTGCCGATGCGTTCGGCGGTCGTCGGGTCCAGCCGCACATGTTTGGTAACCGGTGGGACGTCGATCGCGCCTCCGGCGTAGCCCTTGTGCACCTGGCCGCGCGGCGCGACGTCGTCGGCGGACTCGTCGCCCCAGCCCGTCCAGCCCGGCTGTGGGTGCCGCGCGAACAGCTCCAGGTACGGGCCGGGAGAGCAGGCCTCGATGAAGCCGTACTGCTCGTCGGGCTTGCGGGAATGCTCGCGCTTGCGGGTCTCGATCATGTTGACCTGGCTGCGTGCATGCGGCAGCGTGCGCATGCTGCCCCGCACCCCGAACAGGACGATTTCGGTGACGTTGCGGAAGTAGAAGCCGACGCCGCGGCCGTCGGGCCCGCCGTCCTTGCGGCGCTTGGCCCAGATGACGTTGGAGACGTAGCGGTAGCCCCAGGCCTCCATGACCCGCAGCCCCTCGGGCAGCAGCGCGTTGGGTACCCACAGATAGAGGTGCGAGTCGCGGGCCGCGACGGTGGACACCGGAATGTCGCAGATGGCGTCGAGGTCGAGGGTGGAGTAGCGGTCCAGCCGGCGGTGCTCCGGCGCGACCTTGCCGGTCCGATTGGTGAAACGCCAAGGGGGATCGGCCAATACGGCCTTCCAGCCGCCTTCGGTGGTGGGTAGCGGCGGCGGCGCGGCGATGTCGCGCAGGGGAGTAGCCGGTGGTTTGTCCGGGGGGCCGGCCTCATCGCGAACCTTCGCCACGTCGTCCTCTCCTAGCCTGCCGTCGAACCAGATCCCGAATTAGATCTTTTCGAACGGAGAAGATCTTCACGGAATGGTAGGCGATCGGACTGACAGGGTCAGAGATCCCAGAGGCCAGCGAGTCCCGAGTCGTCGGTGTAATCCGGATGCTCGGCGTACTCGGACCAGGTGCGGGCGCAGATCGCGATTGCCAGCAGAGGGCAGCCGCCGCTGTCGCCGCGCTGCATGCGGGGCCGCAGTTTCTCGGTGTTGGTGGTGGTCGTGGTGGCCAGGATGCGCCGGGCGCGTTCGTCGTCCAGGCCGGCATCGAGGCCCACCCGGTAGCCGAGGGTGCGCAGGTCGGTCTGGGTGCGGGTGATCATCACGGCGACGTCGATCAGCGCGGCGTCATACAGCGCCCGGTAGGCGCTCAGGTCGCGATCGAGGTTGCCGTCCTTGGCATTCCACTCCACGTCCAGGGCCAACCGGTCGACGAAGTTGTCGACTTTGTAGCCCTCGTTGAACACCTCGGTCTCGTCGAGGGTGGGGTGAGTTTCACCGGCCGGCTTGTGCGGCATCTTGCGCAGTTCCAGGCGGATTCGCGTGTCGACGCGGGCCTCGCGCCAGCCCTTGGTGCGGAACGCGGTGTTGAGCCGGGCCGCGAGCTCGGTCTCCTGGCCGCCGGGCTGAACCAGGTCCTCGGTGCGCAGCTGGAACTCATGGAGCGCGGCGAGGAGTTCGTCGAACCGTTGCGGGTTGGTGGCGGCCAGGATGGCGGCAGCGTTGCGGGTTTCGATGAACTCGTATCGGTCCCGGATGTGCGGCGGCAGCACACGGGTGTACGAGTCAGTCAGATCCACGGGGCGACGGTAGCAGCGGACCGCTGGCGTCGGTTTGGTCGGCGTTAGGGTGCAGACATGGACGCGCTAGAGCCGGCTGCCGGCGCGGCCGCGGGAAGGGAAGTCGCTACCGCTCTGCTGGCGAATACGTCCAGCCTGGCTGACGACATGCTCAAGTATCTGGTCGACCGGATACCAGAAATCGGCGGAGACGCCGAGCTTCGCGGCCTGACGCTGGGGTCGTGTTCGTCGAATCTTGAAGCGGTACTTTCGATGGTCCGGCATGGCATCGACGTCGCGGCCGCGGAGGCGCCGGTGACGGCGCTTGAGCACGCGCGAGCCATGGCATCACGCGGGCACAGCGTCGATGTGATGCTCCGGTTCTATCGGCTGGGTCATGAATTTTTCACCGAGAAGCTGTCCGACTCGATCAGCGACTGGATCGATGACCCCGCTGTCGCGCTGAGGACGTTCATCGATCTGGAGCGGTTCGGGTTTCGCTATATCGACCGCATCTCGAGCCTGGTAGCTGCCGAGTACGTCGCCGAGCTCGACCGACGTCAGAACCAGGCAAGAGCCGAGCGCGCCGATGTCGTGCGCGCACTGCTGGCTGGCGAACGTGTCGACATCCCTCGGGCCGAACGTGTGCTGAGCCACCGGCTCACCGGTCAGCAGATCGGTTTCGTGTGCTGGGTCGATGATGGCGGCGTCGACCTTGAGGGATTCGCCAGGCGGATCGGTAGGTTTCTCGGCTCGGGTCACGCGCTCGCCGTGGCGGATGGCCCACATGCGGTGTGGGGATGGGTATCGATCACGGGGGATGCGAGGACTTCGCCCCCGCGCCCGGCGACGGAGCTTGTCGGCGAAGACGAAAGCGTTCATGTCGCGGTGGGATCTCCCCATCCGGGCGCTGCCGGTTTTCGCAGCTCCCATTTGGAGGCCCTGAGCGCTCGCCGGGTCATCGAATTGTCCGGGCGTGCGGCGCCATCGGTCACCGAGTTCGGCGATGTTGCGCTCGTAGATGCCATCTCCCGCGACCTGGGTGCGGCGAGGGCATTCGTTGCTGAGCAGCTTGGCGATCTGGCCCGGGACGACGCGAAAGCGCGCGACGAGCGCGCCGCGCTGCTGGCCGTTCTCGACGCACAAGGGGGGCTGGCGACCGCGGCACGCACTCTCGGAATCCACCGGAACACGGTGCTGCAAAGGGTGCGTCGTGCCGAACAGCGCAGAGGCCGGCCCGCAACTGTCAAGATCGCCGAACTGCACGCCGCCCTACTCGTCTGCGACGTGCTGGGCGCCTCGGTACTGCGCGAGTCATAGCATCGCTGACCGGAGTGCGAGCGCATCGGGATGTGCTCACAGCACACTCGAGAGGGCTGAGGAGGCCTTGCTGACCGGTATTCGCCGTTTGTACGTTGCGAGACATCACATCCCCAAGCGCCAAGCAGGAGACCGATGTCGACGACGACGCAACACTCCCAATCCCCAGCGGTGGCCTCGCAGCACGCCTTGCCCAATCCGGGCGAGCAGGTCCCGACGCTGTCCTGGCCGATAGTCGGCATCTTCACATTTGCGCTTGTGCTCTTCGGCGCATCAACCTGGGCCGCCGTCACCGAAGCTCTGCCGGTGATCGCCACCGTCGCCGCGAGCTCGGCAGCGATCTTCGTTCTGTTCACGGTGCTGCACGACGCCTCGCATTATTCGATCAGCTCACATCGCTGGGTGAATGTCGCCTTCGGCCGCGTGGCGATGTTCTTCGTCTCGCCGCTGATCTCATTCAAGTCGTTCGCGTTCATCCATATCGAGCATCACCGCAACACCAATGACGGTGAGTCCGATCCCGATCACTTCGTCACCGCTGCTCCCCGGTGGCAGCTGCCCATCCGGTTTCCGGTGATGGACCTGCCGTACGTCAGTTTTCTGGTGCGGCACTGGCGCCGACGCCCGCGCGCCGAGATTTTCGAAACCGCGGCCCTGCTTGCGTTCTCGGTGACGGTGATCGTGGCGGCCGCCTTCGCCGGGCAGCTGTGGATGTTCGCGGTGATCTATCTGATTCCCGAGCGGGTCGCCATCTTCGTGCTGGCGTGGTGGTTCGACTGGCTACCCCACCACGACCTGGAAGACACCCAACGCGAGAACCGCTATCGAGCGACCCGCAACCGCGTCGGCTCGGAGTGGATCCTGACTCCCCTGCTGTTGTCGCAGAATTACCACCTGGTCCACCACTTACACCCGTCCATCCCCTTCCACCGCTACGTCGCGGCCTGGCGACGCAATGAGGCCGCCTACCTCGAGCGCGACTCGGCACTGAGCACAGTCTTCGGGCAGCAGCTCGACGCCCCGCAGTACCGCGAGTGGAAACGCCTCAACGGCAAACTGGCTGCACTGCTCCCGATCCGCATGCCGCGTTCCGCTGCGGCACGCCACGCCAACACCCACCTGATCCCGGTCAGCAGCGTCGAGCCCCTGACTTCGGACAGCGTCAAGATCACCTTCGACGTTCCCGGTCACCTCAGCGACCAGTTCCAATTCCAGGCGGGCCAACACCTGACCGTTCAACACCGCAGCGGTGGACAGAAGGTGCGACGAAACTACTCGATCTGCGCCTCGGCCAGATCGGGAGAGCTGACGATCGGAGTACGACACATCGCGGGCGGCATGTTCTCAACCTTCGCGGTCGAAACACTTCGAGCCGGTGACGTCCTGGAGTTGATGACGCCCACGGGTAGCTTCGGCGCACCGCTTGATCCACTTGCTCAGCGCGACTATGTCGCGGTAGCGGCCGGGAGCGGCATCACGCCCATCCTCTCGATCATGCGCACCACCATGGAGATTGAGACCGAGAGCCGCTTCACCCTCTTCTACGGCAACCGAACCGCACAGTCGACCATGTTCGCGATCGAACTCGATGAGCTCGAATCTCGATATGCAGACCGATTGCGCATCTTCCACATCCGCTCAGCCGAGGAGCACCATCCCGCCGCTCTTCGTGGCCACATCGACCTGGCGATGGTTCAACGGCTGCTCGCCCGTGAGCTCACTTCGATCGACCGCTGGTACCTGTGCGGCCCGAGCGATCTCGTCACGACAATGCGCGGCGACCTCACGCGTAATGGGGTGTCCGCCGAGCAGATAAACCTCGAACTGTTCCGCGGGACGAACGGACCCACACACGTCGGTGACTTCCCCAAGTCCGAAGTGACCATCACCCTGTCCGGCGTGGATCACACCGTGGAACTCGCGGCGGGTGAGACCGTCCTCGAATCCGCGCTGAAAAACAACATCGACGCGCCGTATGCCTGCCTTGGCGGCGCGTGTGGCACGTGCACAGCCAGAATCACAACGGGCGCGGTATCAATGGAGCAAAATTTTGCACTCAACACTGCCGAGGTCGAGGCGGGCTTCATCCTGACCTGCCAATCCCATCCCACCACCCCAACGGTCGCGGTCGACTACGACGGCTGAGCCCAAACCAGGGCTCAGCTGCATCGGCGGTTCGACGCCGTCGGACATCCTCACGATCGCGGTTGGTCCAGCAACGCAACCACCGCGTCGGTCAAGGCCGCGCGGGCGACGTCGAGATCGGAGGTGAAGCCGATCTGGCGTTCATTGCTGAGGCCTCGGATGGCGGCGGGCAGCAGGCACCGCACGCGGTGCAGTTGGTTCGGGTCGAGGTCGAGCCCGTCCATCAGATAGTCGAAGCCCTGAATCCAGTCGAGTTCGCGAGCCGCGAAAGCCGCTGCGGTGCGGGGGTATTCGACGGCGATATCGGAGCGGCGCGCTGGCAAGGAGGTGCGCAGCGCGGTCAGGGCCCGCCCCTCGGTGGTGTCCAGGTAGAGCCAGATGGAGTCGATGGCTTCTTGTACTCGTTCCCGCAGCGTGCCGGTGCGTGAAGCTTCTGGACTGGATATCCAACTGCGCGAATGGATTTCAGTGATCACCGCTACCCACAGGCCGTCCAGGTCGCCGAACTGATGCTGCACCGTGCCCCAGGTGACGCCCGCGTCTTTGGCGATGCGATTCGCCGACACCGGCTCGCCGCCGCTGTCGGCGAGGCAGTGGATCGCGACGTCGAGCAGGCGCGCCCGGGTCTCAAGGCCGCGCTTGTTCAGTCGGGTGCCCGCGCCCGACTGGGTGACTGACGGGATTGTGGCCTGCCACTGCTCCCGCGCGCGGGTGGCCTGCGGGGAATCGCCGGTTGGCTCAGGCAAAGCGGCCCGGATTCGCCGCGACCGCCCGGCGCAGGGTTGGCCGGTCGGCCCGATAGGCCTGCACCACGGGCGCGAGTTCATGTGGGCTGGCGCCGTGCATGATGACCGAGTGCGCGCCCAGATCATATTGGTGGGCAATGGTTTTCGCGCAGTCCTGCGGCGAACCCTTGGCTACGGAGTCCAGCCATTCGGCAGGAATCAGCTCGGCGATCCGCTGCAGCGTCTCGTACGACGCGCTGGCGTCGATGGGCCCGGCGGTGGCCGCATCGGTGAACAGTTCGGACTGCCGGATGCGGTCCCACGTAGCGAGGTCCCAGCCGTTGGCCGAGACCAGGATGTCCGGGTACGCCTGTAGATAGGTCGCCAGCCGGCCCACCCCACGACGGATCTGATCCTCTTCTGACAACGCGTCGGGCACTGTCGCCAGGCACGCCCAGATCCGGACGCTGTCGGGATCGCGGCCCGCTTTCTCCGCGCCCCGGCGCACCGCCGCGACCGACTTCTCCGTCGCTTCGTCGGAGAAAAAGGTATGCAGCACAACGAAATCAGCGATCTCACCGGCGAGTTCCATGGTCTTGGGGCCGACCGCCACCAGGCCGATGGGCGGTCCGTCCTTCAGGCCGCTGACGTGGCGCAGCATCGGCCACTTCCCGGCTGGGCCGTCGTGGTTGAGGATCAGCTCGCCGGCCCAGAGTCGGCGCAGGATGTCGAAGAAGTCCCGTAGCCGGGCCGCGGTCACCACCGGGAGTCCGATTGCCGGCCAGTACCCCGCCATCCCGCGCCCGAACGCCATGGCGAAGCGGCCCTCGGTGAGCGCATGCATCGTCGATCCGATGGTCGCGGTGACGGTGGGGTGGCGGGTGTGGTGATTGGTTGACGGGGCGATGCCCAGGGTGGTGCTGGCGCCCGCCAGCGCGCCGGAGAGAACCGCCGCGTCCTTGACGGTGAAGCGTTCACCGATGTGACAGGAGCCCAGCCTGAGCGACTCGGCGTCCCGGGCCTCGGGGAGAACGACGCGGGCATCCGCGGGGTGCCGGGTCACGGCGTAGTAGCCGAGCTCGTTGAGCTGGTCGGTCTGATCCGGGTTCGACGGATCGATGACCTGCGGAAAAGTGCTCATTGCGCGCCTCTCGCGTCGTAGACGCTTAGCACTGTTAATCATCTAGGACCAATTGTCAATGAGGGTTCTCAATAACTTCGACTAGAGGTCGCGGATCACTCGCGCCGGCGAGCTCGGCTGCTGCCCACTTGTCCGTGCGGCGGCCCGGCTCCAACGAGTGGGTGGCATGCCAGGCCAGGTGCGCCGCCGCGGTGAACCTCTCTGCCGCCAGAGCCGTGTAATTGGTATGAGCATCATCGACTTCCGCTGCTGGCGTTCCACAGCGCCGACGTTCGTGGTGGTCGACCGTCTGCGCGGCCGACGTGCGGAAGAGGTGCCCGGGGAACAGATCGCAGCGACGGTGTCGTCGTGGCTGGCTGAGTTGGGCGTGGACACCCCATTGATCGACGCGCTGGAGTCGGCTGCGCAGAGTCGGGACTGGCCGACCGTCTACGCACTCGGGGAGCGGCTCTCGGTCGACGTCATGGTCGCGTAGCCGAAACCTCCAGCGCCGCTGGTCAATCCAACGCGAGTTTCGTCGGCGCACCGTCGATACTCGACAGATTCTTCTCCTGCCAGTAGTCGGCGACTCCTTTGGAGCCCTTCTTCTGCGCCCAGGAGTCGAGCAGGACGCGCTCCGAATCGACCGACATCAGAGGCACGCCGAAGCCACATGAGGTCTGGACCAGATCCACGGCCAGGTCGTAGATCTGGCGCGCACCCGTACGGGGCGGGAACTCGCTGTAGAGCTCTGCCCAGTCCGAATCGCCGGGCGCGACTTCTCGAGCTGTGCCATACAGCCGCAGGATCAGGGGCTCGCGGTCGAACGAGCAGAACATCAGCGTCATCCGCGGGTTGTCGAGCAGGTGCGCCGAGGTCTCGTTGCCGCTGCCGGTGAGGTTCAGCCAGGCCGCGCGATTCGGCCCCAGAACTCGAAGAGTGTCCAAGCCCTTCGGCGAGAGGTTCACCCGACCGTCGCGGGCCGCCGTCGCCACGAAGTACATGCTTTGCGCGGCAATGAAGGTGCGGAACCTGTCAGTGATCTCCGGGAACTGCTTGCCCATACGGGCATGCTTGCACGCCGGGGTGGCGTTGGTCGAGCTAGTTACGAATGCCAGCGCTGACCACACGAAATCGGCGGTCCCGTGGTCGTCCGGGGGCTAGATTCGGTGCCAAACCCGCGCCGAAGGAAGGCCCCATGCCGAACTCCCACGGACTGTTGCTCAATCCGAACGACTACGACCCCCAACAATTCGATCCGGAGACGCGGCGCCTGTTGCGCGCGCTGATCGGGTGGTTCGAGGACCGCGGCAAAGTGAGATTGCTGCAGGATGACTTGGACGCGACCTGGGTCACCGACTTTCTCGATTTCATCAAGCGGGAGTGCGTTTTCGCGACCTTCCTGACGCCGTCGGAATTCGCCGGCGGCGATCCGAACAAGCGCTGGGACACCTCGCGCAATGCCGCGTTGAGCGAGATTCTCGGGTTCTACGGGCTGGCGTACTGGTACGCCGAGCAGGTCACCATCCTTGGCCTCGGTCCGATCTGGCAGAGCGACAACATCAAGGCCAAGGAGCGGGCCGCCGCTCAGCTCGACGCGGGTGGCGTGATGGCGTTCGCATTGTCCGAACGCGAGCACGGTGCCGACATCTACAACACCGACATGCTGCTGACGCCAGCGCCCGATGGGAGCGATGACGCGCGGGACGGGGTCGTATTTCGCGCCTCAGGTGAGAAGTACTACATCGGCAATGGCAACGTGGCGGGCATGGTGTCGGTGTTCTCGCGCCGCACCGACGTCGACGGAGCCGACGGCTATGTCTGGTTCGTCGCGGACAGTGGCCATCAGAATTACGAGCTGATCGACAATGTCGTGCACGGCCAGATGTTCGTCAGCACATTCCGCCTGCATGACTACCCGGTGCATGAGGAGGACATCCTGTGCACCGGTCCGGATGCGTTCTCGGCGGCGCTGAATACCGTCAACGTCGGCAAGTTCAACCTGTGCAGCGGGTCGATCGGCATGTGTGAGCACGCTTTCTACGAGGCGATCACGCATGCGAACAACCGGATCCTCTATGGCAACCCGGTCACCGACTTCCCGCATGTGCGCGCCGCCTTCGTCGACGTCTACGCCCGGCTGATCGCGATGAAGTTGTTCAGTGATCGTGCCATCGACTACTTCCGCAGTGCCGGTCTCGATGACCGCCGCTACCTGCTGTTCAACCCCGTCACCAAGTCCAAGGTCACCTCTGAAGGGGAACGGGTCGTCACCCTGTTGTGGGATGTGCTGGCTGCCAAAGGATTTGAAAAGAACACCTACTTCAGCGAGGTATCCCGCCTGATCGGAGCCCTGCCCCGGTTGGAGGGCACAGTGCATGTGAACGTCGCGCAGATCCTGAAGTTCATGCCGAATTACATGTTCAACCCGGGGAGCTACCCACAGATCGGCACCCGTGACGATGCGGCCGACGACGTCTTCTTCTGGGCGCAGGGGCCGGCGCGGGGTGCGTCCAAGGTGCAGTTCGCGGACTGGGCGCCGGTGTACGAGCGGAACCTCGAGGTGCCGAATGTGGCCCGGTTCTACGAGCAGGTGCTGGCGTTCAAGCACCTGCTGGCCACGGCGGCACCTGATGCCGACCAGCAACGCGACCTCGACTTCGTCCTGGTTGTCGGCCATTTGTTCACGCTGGTCGTATACGGGCAGCTGATCCTCGAGCAGGCAGAACTGACCGGCCTCGACCGCGACGTGGTGGACCAGATCTTCGACTTTCAGATCCGGAACTTCTCGTCGTATGCGGTTGCGCTGCACGGTAAGCCGAGCTCCACGGCGGCACAACAGGAGTGGGCGCTGTCCGCGATCCGCAAACCGGTTCCCGACGCGGCTCGCTTCGATCGGGTCTGGGCGCAGGTGGCGTCCTACGACGGTGCTTACGAGATGCGGCCGTAAGGGCCTTCGTGGAGCCGATGACGGGAATCGAACCCGCGTATTCAGCTTGGGAAGCTGATGTTCTGCCATTGAACTACATCGGCATGGTGCTGACGAAGGATACCAACCCGGCCCGATAGGCTCCTCAGGTGCTCCTCTCCGACCGCGATCTCCGGGCCGAAATCGCTGCTGGGCGCCTCGGCATCGACCCGTTCGACGACGCCATGGTGCAGCCCTCCAGTGTCGACGTCCGGCTGGACAGCCTGTTCCGGGTGTTCAACAACACTCGCTATACGCACATCGACCCCGCGAAGCAGCAGGACGAGCTGACCACCCTGGTCGAGCCCACCGAAGGCGAGCCGTTCGTCCTGCATCCGGGTGAGTTCGTGCTCGGCTCGACGCTCGAAACCTGCACGCTCCCAGACGATTTGGCGGGGCGCCTCGAAGGCAAGAGCTCATTGGGCCGGCTCGGCCTGCTGACGCATTCCACCGCGGGCTTCATCGACCCGGGCTTTTCCGGACACATCACGCTGGAGCTGTCGAACGTCGCCAACCTGCCGATCACCCTGTGGCCGGGCATGAAGATCGGGCAGCTGTGCCTGCTCCGCCTGACCAGCCCGGCCGAGCATCCGTACGGCAGCAGCAAGGTGGGCTCGAAGTACCAGGGCCAGCGCGGGCCGACGCCGTCGCGGTCGTACCTCAACTTCTCCAAGCCCTGACTGACCCGTTGATCCTGCGCTGAGGGGCGATGGCTACTCGCACAAATACGACGTGTGTTCAGGGTGAACGGTCTGTGTGCGGGTATTGGGTGTTGAGCCTGTACTGAAGGCGGGCGCTACTCGACCTTTTACGCACTGGGCGCAGGATCAACGTCGGCTGGATCGACTCGGTAACTGAGGGCGCCTGCTACTCGCACAAGTACGCCGTCTGTTCAGGGGCAACGGCACGAGTGTGGCTATCGGCGTTTGAGCCGGTATCCAAGGCGGGCTCTACTCGGCCTTCTGCGCCGTCGGTACAGGATCAACGAACCACCAGCCCAATAACCCGCCACCTGCTGTGTGAATCGGGCGTAACACGGCAGAAACACTGTCGCCGCTTGCCGGAAACGCTGCCGATACATCCTCGTCAAGATTGTCGAAGGAGTCGCACGTGCAAGGCATCGATCCCGCCGCCACCGCCTGGCTGCTGGCCAGCACCGCCCTGGTCCTGCTGATGACCCCGGGCCTGGCCATTTTCTACGGCGGCATGGTCCGCGCCACCGGCGTGCTCAACATGATCATGATGAGCTTCATCTCGATCCCGCTGGTCACGGTCGCGTGGCTGCTGGTCGGGTACACCCTCGCCTTCTCGAACGGTGACGGCTTCATCGGCAACCTCGAACACTTCGGCATGCTGGGCATCGGCCCGAGCACCCCGCACGGCGCCGTGCCGGAGCTGCTGTTCGCCACCTTCCAGCTGACCTTCGCGATCATCACCGCCGCCCTGATCAGCGGCGCCATCGCCGACCGGGCCAAGTTCTCGGCGTGGATGGTCTTCGTCCCGGTCTGGGCCATCGTTGTGTACAGCACCATCGCGCACTGGGTCTGGGGTCCGGACGGCTGGCTGTCCAAGCTGGGCGTACTGGACTACGCGGGCGGCCTGGTCGTCGAGATCGCGTCGGGCGCCTCGGCGCTGGCGCTGGCCATCGTGCTCGGCCCCCGTATCGGTTTCAAGCAGGACTCCATGCGTCCGCACAACCTGCCGTTCGTTCTGCTTGGCGTGGGTCTGCTGTGGTTCGGTTGGTTCGGCTTCAACGCCGGCTCGGCGCTCGCCGCCAACGGCACCGCCGCGGCGATCTTCCTGAACACGCTGGTCGCGGGCTGCCTGGGCATGCTCGGCTGGCTCACCGTCGAGCAGGTTCGCGACGGCAAGCCGACGACGTTCGGCGCCGCGTCGGGCGTGGTGGCCGGCCTGGTCGCGATCACCCCGTCCTGTGGCACCGTCAACACGCTGGGCGCGATCATCGTGGGCCTGGCCGCCGGCGTGGTCTGCTCGTTCGCGGTCGGCCTGAAGTTCAAACTCAACTACGACGACTCGCTGGACGTGGTCGGTGTGCACTTCGTCGGCGGCGTGGTCGGCGTCGTCCTGATCGGCCTGCTGGCCACCGACGTCATGACCGGCGGCGTCCGCGGCCTGTTCTACGGCGGCGGATTCACCCAGTTGGGTAAGCAGCTCCTGGCCATGGTCGTCGTGGCCGCGTATGCGTTCATAGCCACGTTTGTGCTGGGCAAGGCGATTGACCGCTTCATGGGCTTCCGGGTCAGCGCCGAAGACGAGACCGCCGGCGTCGACTTCACCCAGCACGCCGAGACCGCCTACGCCGAGGGCGTGCACGGCCACCTGGGCCACCGCCGGCCGTCCAATTCGCTGACCGATCTGCTCAGCCAGCCCCGTCCGAAAGACGTCGAGGACGCCTGAAACGACATAGTTCATCCACAGTCAAGCCGGGTAGGGTTGAACCGTCGGCATTGGCGGGATTGCGTCAGCCAGCGCCGCGGCCAGAACTGCATCGGGCTTGGCGATTCGGGGGAATCGGGTAACGACTCCGCCGTTCGTCGCGATGAAGTTTCTAGTTGTGGCCCGCGCCGCAGGGGTTCCTCGGTGCCGGCTTAGATAGCGTAGCGAACACTTTTGGAGCTTCAGTGGACATCGTTCTTGGTGTGTCTATGACGCCATCAACAGTGCGGATGGCGCTGGTTGAGGGCGATAAGGCCGACGGGGAAATCGTCGACCACGATATTTTCGAAACGTCGACGGCGGACGGTGCAGCAAGTCCGGTCGACCAGGTTGTCAGTGCCATTCTGGGTACCCGGGAGGGCGCCGAGGAGGGCGGGCACCACCTGAAGTCGGTGGGTGTCGCCTGGAGCGATCACGATTCCGCGGCTCAGCTGCGCGACGCTCTGGACGCCGCCGGCGTCAAGGACGTCATGATGGTTTCCGAGCTGCATGCCGCCGGATCCCTGGCGCAGGCCGCCGGTCAGGCCGTCGGCTACTCCAGCACCGGTCTGCTGTTCGTCGACCGCGACACCGCGACCATGTCGGTCGTCGAGCCCGACGGTTCGATCTCGAAGGTGGTCAGCCGCAGCCTGCACAGCGCCGACGCCATGGCGGTGCTCAGCGAGATGGCCGCCGCGGTCACCGGACCGGATGCGGCGCCTCAGGGCATGTTCGTCGTCGGGTCAGGGGTCGACGTCACGGCGGTGCAGGCCCACCTGGCCGAGCTGGTGGACATCCCGGTGAGTGCGCCCGGTGACGCCGATCTGGCGCTGGCCCGCGGTGCCGCCCTGGCGTCGGCTGCGGCGCCGATGTTCGACGCCTCGACCGCCGGGCTGGCCTATTCGGCAGCTGCCGGTGGCCTCGCTGCCGCAGCCCCGCTCCTGACCGCCGACGAATTCGGCTTCGACGAGCTCGGTGACGCGCCAGTGGTCGTCGACCAGGGCCGCAAGCCGTTCCTGCTGGTCGGCAGTGCGCTCACGTCTATCTTCGTCGTCGGTGTTGTGGCCCTTGCCATTTCGCTCGCGGTAAGCATCCGTCCCACGGTGGACCAGCGGCCCGCCCCGGCGCAGGCCGCCATCATGCCGAGTGTGCCGGCGGCGGCGCCGGCACCTCCGCCCGCTGCCGTACCCGCGCCCCCGCCGGCTGCGGCCGTTGAGGCACCGCCGGTGCAGGAGGCGCCCGTCGTGGCTCCGCGCCACGTCGAGGCGCCCCAGGTGGTCAAGGAGGCCGCCCCCGAGGTGCACGCTCCGGCACCCGCCGCACCTGCTCCGGCGCCGGAAGCCCCGGCACCGGTTCCGGTGTCGATGCCCGGCCCCGCTGACCCACCGGCAGCTCCTGCGCTGCAGCCGCCTGCCGTCGTTCCCGGGCCGCCGATCGTGATTCCGCCGCCGGTGATCGGCATTCCCGGGCCGCAACCGCCGGCCTGGAATCCGTGGCAGCGGCCACAGCAGCCGCAATGGGGCAACCCCGGTGACGAGTACCCCGGCGGCCGCGGTGGCTATCCGGGCGGATATGGCCGCGGTGGCGACGAAGGCGGCTACCCAGGTGGTTACGGACGTGGGGGATACCCGGGTAATTCGGGCGGATACCCGGGCAATCAGTACCCCGGTGGCTCTGACGGATATCCGGGCAACCGTGGTCACCAGCCCAAGACCACTTGCTTCCTGATTTTCTGCCAGAACAACTGAGGTTCTGCAAGCCAACGGCAGTTTGTCACCTGCCGTTGGCCTGACGCTAAGTGTCGCGTAGCAGTGCGCTCATCGCGGCTGCCTATCAAGGCAGTATGAGATGCACTGTGTTTGGTACCGGCTATCTTGGGGCGACCCACGCCGCCGGTATGGCCGAGCTCGGCCATGACGTCGTCGGCGTCGACATCGACCCCGGCAAGATCGCCAAGCTGGCCGCCGGCGACATCCCGTTCTACGAGCCCGGGCTGCGAAAGATGCTCCGCGAGAACATCGAAGCCGGGCGACTGCACTTCACCACCGAGTACGACGAGGCCGCCGAATTCGGCGATGTGCACTTCCTCGGTGTGGGTACCCCGCAGAAGAAGGGCGAATACGGCGCCGACCTGCGGCATGTGCACTCCGTCATCGACACCCTGGTGCCGCGGTTGCGCCGGTCGGCGGTGATCGTCGGCAAGTCCACCGTGCCGGTTGGCACCGCGGCCGAACTCGCGGCCCGGGCCCGCGAGCTGGCCGCGGCGGGCGTCGACGTCGAGGTGGCCTGGAACCCGGAGTTCCTGCGCGAGGGCTTCGCGGTGAACGACACCCTGCACCCGGACCGCATCGTGCTTGGGGTGCAGGCAGATTCGCAGCGCGCCGAAGAGGCGATCCGCGAGCTGTACGCACCGATCCTGCACGAGGGTGTGCCGTTCCTGCTCACCGACTTGCAGACCGCCGAATTGGTCAAGGTCTCCGCGAATGCCTTTCTGGCCACAAAGATTTCGTTCATCAACGCGATCTCCGAGGTGTGCGAAGCGGCCAATGCCGACGTCACCTTGCTGGCTGACGCGCTGGGTTATGACCCCCGCATTGGCCGGCGATTCCTCAACGCGGGCTTGGGTTTTGGTGGTGGCTGCCTACCCAAGGATATCCGTGCGTTCATGGCCCGGGCGGGCGAGCTGGGCGCCAACCCCGCGCTGACCTTCCTGCGCGAGGTGGACAGCATCAACATGCGCCGCCGCACCCGCATGGTGGAACTGACGACCAAGGCTTGCGGTGGTTCGCTGCTCGGCGTGAACATCGCGGTGCTCGGCGCGGCGTTCAAGCCCGAGTCCGACGACGTACGGGACTCGCCGGCACTGAACGTCGCCGGCATGCTGCAGCTCAACGGCGCGGCCGTCAACGTCTACGACCCGAAGGCCATGGAGAACTCCCGACGGGTATTCCCGACGCTGAACTACTCGACCTCGGTGGTCGAGGCCTGCGAGCGTGCCGACGCGGTGCTGGTGCTGACCGAATGGCAGGAGTTCCTGGACCTGAACCCAGACCACCTGGCGGAGTCGGTTCGCGCGAAAGTGGTTGTCGACGGCCGTAATTGCCTCGACGTCGACCGCTGGCAGGGCGCGGGCTGGCGGGTGCACGCGCTCGGCCGCAATTTGGCGGCGTGAATTCCTACCTGAGTATGTAGTCCAAGCCTGCTGCAGCTGCCTATGCTCGGCTGCATGAGCCTGCGGCAACGTCTCAACTGGTTCGCCCTGCACGCCGTGATCCGTCAGCTTGCGGGCTACGGAGCGCGGCACGGAGACCTGCAAGGGCGGATCATCGCCGACCCCGCGGTCCGGGCCGATCCGGGCGCGTTCGCCGACGAGCTGCGCAGCCACGGCGAGATGTATCGCGGCCGGGCCGCCTGGATCACCGCGGATCACGCATTGGTGCACCAGATTTTGCGTTCGGACGACTTCACCGTCACCCAGATCGGCGGCACGCTGCCCGGTGTCCTCGGCTGGCTGGAGGGCAAGACCACGGTCAAGGGCCGGCTGCACCCGCTGCTGCCGCCGTCGCTGTTGTCGGTCGACGGGGCGCAGCACACCCGCTACCGCAAGACGGTGTCCGCGGTGTTCACCACCCGCGCAGTGGCGGCGCTGCGGGAACGGGTGCAGCAGACCGCGGACTCGCTCATCGACGAGCTGGCTGCTGAATCGTCTGGCGCCGCCGTCGATGTCGTGCAGCGCTATTGCTCGAAGCTGCCGGTGACGGTGATCGCGGAGATCCTCGGGGTGCCCGAGCACGATCGCTCGCACATCCTGGAATTCGGTGAGCTGGCCGCGCCGAGCCTGGATATCGGGCTGACCTGGCAGCAGTACCTGACCGTCGAGTCCGGCCTGGACGGCTTCAACACCTGGCTGACCGACCACCTGCGGCGGCTGCGCGCCAACCCCGGCAATGACCTGATGAGCCAGCTGATCGCGGCCAGCGACGGCGGGGCCCGGCTCAACGACGAGGAACTGCGGGCCACGGCCGGCCTGGTGCTGGCAGCCGGGTTCGAGACCACGGTGAACCTGCTGGGCAACGGCATTCGAATGCTGTTGCAGCACCCCGACCAGCTGGCCTTGCTCACCGCCCAGCCGGAGCTGTGGCCCAATGCCGTCGAAGAGATTCTGCGGCTGGAGTCGCCGGTGCAACTGTCCGCCCGCATCGCCAAGGTGGACGTCAACATCGCCGGGTACCACGTGCTGGCGGGTGAGCCGGTGATCGTCTACCTGGCCGGCGCCAACCGCGACCCGGCCGTTTTCCCCGACCCGCACCGCTTCGACGTCACGCGCGACAACGCCGGGAAGCATCATTCGTTCTCCGGCGGCCGGCATTTCTGCCTCGGCGCGGCGCTGGCCCGCTCGGAGGGCGAAGTCGGCCTGCGGACGTTCTTCGAGCGGTTCCCCGACGCGCAACTGGCCGGCCCGGGCACGCGGCGCGACACCCGCGTGCTCCGCGGCTGGGCGGCATTGCCGATTGCACTCGGGCAGGCGCACGCGGCGGTACCGTCGTGAAATGGATTTTCGCGCAGTCCTGATCGAGCAGACCGCGACATTCGGCGAAATCATCCGCGGCGCGGATCCCGATACAGAGGTGCCCACCTGTCCGGGGTGGACGCTCAAGCAGTTGTTCCGGCACGTCGGGCGCGGCAACCGCTGGTGTGCGCAGATCGTCGCCGAGCGACGGCACGAGCCGCTCGACCCCCGCGAGGTGCGCGACGGCCGGCCCCCCGAGGATCTCGACGGTGCCATCGACTGGCTGAACGCGGGTGCCCAAGCCCTCGTCGATGCCGTCGGCCAGGTCGGTGCGGATGCGAAGGTATGGACCTTCCTCGGGTCCAAGCCGGCGGGGTGGTGGATCCGGCGCCGGGTGCACGAGCAGACGGTGCATCGCGCCGATGCGGCGCTGGCCCTGGGCCTTCCGTTCGAGCTCGATCCGGACCTGGCCGCCGACGGCGTCAGCGAAACCCTCGACCGGGTCACCGCGATGGCTTCACGTGCGGATCCGCCGCTGGCACGGGGCCGGTCGTTGCACCTGCATGCCGCCGAAGCCGCATTGGGGCCGACGGGCGAGTGGCTGGTGGTCAACGACGAGGACGGCCTCAATTGGTCGCATCAGCACGCCAAAGGTGATGTGGCCGTGCGCGGTCCCGCCACGGGGCTGCTGCTGGCGGTCACCCGCCGACAGTCGGTGGCGGACGCGGGGTTGGAGCTGATCGGTGACGCGGCGGTCTGGCAGCACTGGTTCGACCGCACGGCTTTCTGAACCTCGCCCGGCGGCAATGAAGTAGCGTCAAACCATGACAACATCGGAGATCGCCACCGCCCTGGCTTGGATCGACGCCCTCAACGAGCGGGATCTGGACACCCTGGACCGGCTGTCGAGCGGCGACATCGAAATCGGAGATGCGCACGGGGCCACGCAGGGCCGTGATGCGTTGCGGGCGTGGGCAACCGATCTGGATGAGAAGACCACCGTCGGCCGGGTGTATGTGCACGACGGTGTGGTGGTGACGGAGCAGACGGTCAGTGGCGGCGGTGCCGACCGGCAGGTGGCGACGGCGTTCCGGGTGGTGCACGATCACGTGACGTCGGCGTTCCGCCACGAGGATCTGGCGACAGCGCTCGCGGCCACGGAGCTCATCGAGTCCGACCTCGACGCCTGACCTGGATGCGCGGCATCATCCTGGCCGGGGGCTTGGGTACCCGGCTGTATCCGATCACCTTGGGGACCAGCAAGCAGTTGGTCCCCGTGTACGACAAGCCGATGATCTACTACCCGCTGTCGACTCTGATCATGGCGGGGATTCGGGACATCCAGGTGATCACCACCGCGCATTATGTGGAGGACTTTCGCCGATTGCTCGGCGACGGCGCCGATTTCGGCACCAACATCACCTACGCCGTGCAGGACGAGCCCAACGGACTGGCCCAGGCTTTCGTCATCGGCGCCGAGCACATCGGTTCGGATTCGGTGGCTCTGGTGTTGGGTGACAACATCTTCTACGGCCCGGGCCTGGGCACCAGCCTGCGGCGTTTTCAAAATGTCACGGGCGGAGCGATTTTCGCCTACCAGGTGGCCAACCCCTCGGACTACGGGGTGATCGAGTTCGGCGCGGACGGCACGGCGTTGTCCCTGGAGGAGAAGCCGATCAAGCCGAAGTCGAGGTACGCCGTGCCCGGCCTGTACTTCTACGACAACGACGTCGTGGAGATCGCGCGATCGCTGCGGCCTTCTGCACGTGGTGAATACGAGATCACCGAGGTGAACCAGACCTACCTGCAGCAGGGTCGGCTGGCGGTCGAGGTGCTGGAACGCGGCACCGCGTGGCTGGACACCGGCACCTTCGATTCCCTATTGGACGCTTCCGATTTCGTCCGCACCATCGAGCGTCGGCAGGGCCTGAAGATCGGCGTACCCGAGGAGGTGGCCTGGCGGGTCGGCTTCATCGACGACGACCGGCTGGCCGCGCGAGGTCAAGCGTTGGTCAAGTCCGGCTATGGGACGTATCTGCTTGCGCTGTTGGAGAATCGGTAGCGGGCGTCGCGAGTATCGCCGCGATGGCGGTGGTCAACGGAACCGACAATGCCAGCGCAATGCCGCCGACCGCGGATCGGGCGATCTCGATGGCTACGCTTTCGCTGGTCAGCACATCGCCCAGGGAACGGTTGGCGACGCTGAACAACAACAACAGTGGCAGCGCACTACCGGCATAGGCCAGCACCAGGGTGTAGACGGTGCTGGCGATGTGGTCGCGTCCCACCCGCATGGCGCCCGTGAAGATGGCCCGCCGCTTGGCACCGTGCTCAGCCAGCTCGAAGGCCGTCGACGCCTGCGTCACCGTCACGTCGTTGAGCACACCCAGCGAGCCGATGATGAACCCCGCCAGCAGCAGCCCGGTGATCGACACTGAGCCCAGGTACGCGGCGACATCGTTGTTCTGATCCTCGGACAGGCCGGTCAGGTGGGCCAATTCGATTGCGCCCCAGGACAAGAACGTGGCCAGCAGCAGTGCGCTGAGAGTGCCGAGCAGGGCGGCGCTGGTACGCATGCTGACGCCGTGCGCCAGGTAGATCACCGCGTACAGGATCGCGGACGACGCCACCAGGGCGACCGGAATGGCCGGGCCGCCGTCCCGCAACGCCGGCAGCAGGAACACCGTCAGCACCACGAATGCGACGGCGATGCCCACCAGCGCCCGCAGCCCGCGCCAGCGCGCTACCGCCACCACCACGACGGCGAACACCGCGGCAAGTGCGGTCAGCGGCCAGGTGCGCTCGAAGTCGAAGAATGAGTAGGTCGTGGTGCCGGAGTTGTCGACCTGCCGGGTGACCCGAATGTGGTCGCCCGCGGCCAGGTGCGGCTGACCGGGCCCGGTGCTGAATTCCAGCAGGGTGTTGGCGCCGGCGTTCGGGCCGGAGTCGATGCTGATCAATGAATGCACACAGGTGCCGGCTCCCGGCGGTGCGGTGACCGGCGTTGATGTGAGCACCGCGCCGACCGACGGGCCGCCGCAGTTGGCCATGTCGGTCGACAGCACGTGGCCGGCCTCGGTGGTCACCGCGCCGCCGTTGGCGTTCTGAAACGGCAGCGGGATGGCGACGTCTTTGCCGTGCGGCCACAGCAGGATCGCGCCGATCACAGTGGCCAGCGCGATCACAGCCAGGGCGCCGACGACGATCCGCGCCGCGAGTGGGCCGAGCGGTGCCGGGCCGGAGCTGTGCGAGTGCGAATGTGAATGCGCCACGCTGAGTCAGGGTAGGGGGTCTGGCTGTGGGGTTGGGCCGGTGAGGCGTGACGACCATGGCCGCGGCCGAGTCACAGTGGCACCTTGCGCCCCTGGCGCGGGTGAACATGGTTGTGCCCACCTATTTGCGACAAATGGTAGGCGTACCCCGTCAGCAGGGGTTTGTCGCAAATAGGCGGGCAGGAGCACCCGGCAGAGTTGCGGGGACCAGAGCGCTCAATGTGACGGACGCGGTAAGTGTGACGCGGGTGCCCTGCGGAGGTGCGACGTGCATGCCTGCGGGCCGACCCGGGCTCAGGCGAGGCTGGCCGCTTCTCGGCGCTCCGCTTCGGCGACGAGCTTGTCGGCCAACGTGGTCAGCACGACCCTGAGCACCAGTTGATAGCCCAACCCGACCGCACGCCAACGGGTTTCGTACGTTCCGCGCCATTCGATCCGGGTCTGGCCGGGCTCCTCGGTGAAGGTCACCTGGGCGTGGTAATTCTGCACCGGACGGCCCGCCAGGATGGTGTATCCGTGCCGGTGGTCCGGTTCGTGGATGGTCGTCATCTCCCGGGTGGGGGATCGGCGCATGCCGACCGCGCGGATCGCGCCGACGCCGCCGTCATCGTCGGGGCCTCGGGTCTCCCAGGCCGAGTAGCTGATCAGCGGTTTCGCCCACTCGGACCACCGGGAACCGTCTGCAACCACATCGAACAGGGTGTGCGGCGTGGCCAGGGTGTGCCGGACCACCACGAACTCGTAGGCGCGTGTCATGTTGCTCAAATTAACAGAACAGTGTTCCATTAAGCGGTGGATTCCGCAGATAAGCCCGCGGCGCTGCCATTTGTGCGCGCCCGCAGTCCGCGGCAGCGGCAGGACCGCCTGCTGCGGCTGACCCAGGTGACCCGCACGCTGCTGGACCATGCGCGGGCCAGTGAACTGACGCTCGGCGAGATCGCCGCCGCCACCGGGCTGGCCAAATCGGGGGTGCTGCGATACGCGGGTTCGCGCGAAGCCCTGCTGCTCCTGGTGATGTACCAGGAGCATCTGGGCTGGCTGGGCGAGCTACGGGCGAGGCTGATCAATGAACAGCGAAGCCTGGCAACCGAATTGGCGTATACGCTGGCGCGCCGCCCGGTGCTGTGCGATCTGATCAGTGCGGCGCCGGTGCTGATGACCCGGTTGGCGCCCGATGCAGCCGCTGAAGTGCGGGCTCAGGCCCGCGACATCGAAGACCGGCTGCGGGAAGTCCTGGCCCCGGAATTGCCGCTGGACAGAAAGCATCTGGCATTGCTCACCGCGGCGATCCATGCGTTCGCGGGTACCGTCTGGGGCTGGGCGGCAACGGATTCCGGCCCAGGGCCGGTGTTCGAGGGAGACCTCGAGCCGGCCCTCGCCGCGCTGCTGCACACCTTTATCACGGGCTTGCAGCGCGGATGACCTACTGCCGGTAGCTCGCCAGGAAGTTGCCCAGCCGCTCGATGGCCTTGGACAGGTCGCGCGCCCACGGCAAGGTCACGATGCGCAGGTGATCCGGTGTGGGCCAATTGAATCCGGTGCCCTGGGTGAGCAGGATCTTCTCCTGCAGCAGCAGGTCCAGCACCAGCTGTTCGTCGTCCCGGATTTCGTGTACCTCGGGGTCGAGTCTGGGGAACGCGTACAGTGCACCGGCCGGCTTGACGCAGGACACCCCGGGAATCTCGTTGAGCTTGTTCCAGGCGACGTCGCGCTGTTCCAGCAGTCGGCCGCCGGGCAGGATCAGGTCCTCGATGCTCTGATGCCCGCCGAGCGCCACCTGAATGGCATGCTGCGCAGGCACATTCGGGCAAAGTCGCATGTTCGAGAGCAGGCTGATGCCCTCCAGGAAACTGGACGCGTGCTCCTTGGGGCCGGTGATGGCCAACCAGCCGGACCGATAACCGGCCACGCGGTAGGCCTTGGAGAGACCGTTGAAAGTCAGGCACAGCATGTCGGGTGCCACCGAAGCCATCGGGATGTGCTTGGCGTCGTCGTAGAGAATCTTGTCGTAGATCTCGTCGGCCAGCAGCAGCAGCTGATGCTTGCGGGCCAGATTCGCGATCGACTCCAGGGTTTCCCGGCTGTAGACCGCGCCCGTCGGGTTGTTCGGGTTGATCACCACGATCGCCTTGGTGCGGTCGGTGATCTTGGACTCCAGGTCGGCGATATCCGGGTTCCAGCCCTGGGTCTCGTCGCACAGGTAGTGCACGGGGGTGCCGCCGGCCAGCGCCGTCGACGCCGTCCACAGCGGATAGTCCGGCGCCGGGATCAGTACCTGGTCGCCGTTGTCGAGCAGCGCCTGCAGCGTCATGGTGATCAGCTCGGAGACCCCGTTGCCGAGGAACACGTCGTCGACGTCGAACCGGGGGAAACCGTCGACCAGCTCGTAGCGGGTGACCACTGCGCGACGGGCCGAGACGATGCCCTTGGAGTCCGAGTAGCCCTGGGCGTACGGCAGGGCGGCGATCATGTCGCGCATGATCACGTCCGGCGCCTCGAAGCCGAACGGCGCCGGGTTGCCGATGTTGAGCTTGAGGATGCGGTGGCCCTCTGCCTCCAGCCGGGAGGCCTGCTCGTGTACCGGGCCACGGATCTCGTAGAGGACGTCCTGCAGCTTGGTCGACTGCGCAAACGTCCGCTGATTACGCGGGTGGCCGCTATGCCATGTCCGGTCAGCGGGTACCTGGTGGGTGGTCACGTCGTCCATGCTCCCATCGCCGTCCAATCCTTTTCTAAACGCCAGTGGCCAGTTACGACACGCAGTTCTTCGAAAAGCGTGTCGTAACTGGCCACTGAGCGTGGTGTTTCTAGCGCTTTCCAGGGCGCCGCGCGCCGGGCTTCATGCCCAGTCCGACGACCGGCGGTTCCGGCTTGGCCTCGGCCACCGGTGCGGCGGCAGGAGCCTCGGCAGCCGGCGCCTCAGCGGCGGGCTCGGCAGCCGGAGCTGCCGGGGGCGGAGCAGCAGCCGGAGCAGCAG
Source organism: Mycobacterium sp. (assembly GCA_031292695.1). Taxonomy (GTDB): domain Bacteria; phylum Actinomycetota; class Actinomycetes; order Mycobacteriales; family Mycobacteriaceae; genus Mycobacterium. The sequence continues at coordinate 23,228 of JARLGS010000308.1, forward strand.
CCTTCTTGGCGCCCGGACGCTTCGCACCTGCAGCCAGACCCAACCCGACGACCGGTGCCGCGGGAGCCGCCGGGGCCTCAGCCGTGGGAGCAGCCTCGGCGGCCGGAGCAGGAACCGGTGCAGCAGCGGCAGCAGCAGCCGGAGCCGCAGCCTTCTTGGCACCCGGACGCTTGGCGCCCGCAGCCAGACCCAGACCCTTGGCCGGGGCGGCAGCCGGAGCAGCCGCCGCCTCAGCCGCGGCAGGTGCCTCAGCCGCAGGAGCGGCAGCAGCCGGAGCCGCAGCCTTCTTGGCTCCGGGACGCTTGGCGGCCATGCCCAGACCCGTGACCGGCTTGGCAGCAGTGGCGGCACCAGCGGCGGGAGCCGCGGGTGCCTCGGCAGCCGGAGCGGCCTCAGCAACCGGAGCAGCGGCAGGTGCCGGAGTAGCAGCCTTGGGCGCGGCCGCAGCGCGCTTCTCGGC
>JARLGS010000028.1 GCA_031292695.1 Mycobacterium sp.
ACCGCGGTGGTGAACTCGAACGCCGAGATGGTGCCGACCGGAGACAAAATCAGCTGCGATTTCATCTTGCTGGGTGTGGGGGTGACCGTGACGACGGCCTGCGGCTCGGCGGATCCGCCGAAGGTGGCCAGCCAACTGCTCACAAACGCGTCGAGTTCACCCGGCGCGACGTAGACATGCACCGAGTCGTACTGCGGACCGACCGCTTGACTGGCCCCAGTCGCCAGGCCAGTCGGGGCGGGCGCCTGGCCGCCGGCGCAGGAAGCCACCATTGCATCAGCCAGCGCCGCTGCGGCCAAACGTAACGGAACTACGAAACCTGCTACGGCCGAACGCTTTCTGGGGTTGGCTGACATCATCACCTTCGGATCGAGTTCAGTCCAGGATTCTGCGGGCCACATTGGTGGTGATCAGATCGAGCAGTTCGTTCGAGTGGCCGGCGAGAATGGTACGAATGGCATACAGGGAGAAGCCTTTTGCTTGTTCCGCGGTGATCGCCGGTGGGATGGTCAGTTCGTTGCGTGCCGTCACCACGTCGACCAGAGCCGGTCCATCGTGTTCCAGCACCTCCGCGATCGCCGACTCCAATTCGGCCGGATGCTCAACACGGCGCGTGAACAAACCACACGTACGAGCAACCTCCGCGAAATCGGGGTTGTGCAGATCCGTGCCGAAGGTGACAATGCCCGCTGCCTTCATTTCCAGTTCCACGAAGTTCAGCGAGGAATTGTTGAACACAATCAGTTTGACCGGTAATCGGTTCTGCACCAGGGTGATCAGCTCACCGAACAGCATGGTCAGACCACCGTCGCCGGCGAGCGCTACGACCTGACGGTGCCGGTCGACTGTTTGTGCACCGATGGCCAGAGGCAGCGCACAGGCCATCGTGCCGTGGTTGAAGGAGCCGATAAGCCGGCGCCGGCCGTTCATGGTCAGGTAGCGAGCCGCCCACACCACCGGCGAACCCACGTCGACAGTGAAGACGGCATCAGTGGCCGCCAGCCGGTTGACCAGTGCGGCAACGTATTCGGGACGGATCGGGGTGCGGTCGTGGTCGTTGACGGCAAGCGAATCGAGCCGGTCACGCGTCCGGCGGTAGTGGCTGAGTGAACGGTCGAGATGGCTCCGATCCGTTTTCGGTGCCAGCATGGGGTGCAGCGCGATCAGGGTGTCTCGTACCGTGCCCACGAGTCCGAGATCGATCGGCGTGCGGCGGCCGAGATGACGACCCCGGATGTCGACCTGGATGACGGTGGCATCCTCGGGATAGAACTGGCGATACGGAAAATCGGTACCCAGCATCAACAGCACGTCGGCTTCCTTGATGGCCTTGTAGCCGGAGGCAAACCCCAGCAGCCCCGTCATGCCGACGTCGTACGGATTGTCGTACTCGACAAACTCTTTGCCGCGCAATGCATGCACGATAGGCGCCTGCAGTGTCCCGGCCAGCGCCACCAACTGTTCGTGTGCCCCCGCGGCACCGGCACCCGCGAGAATCGTAATGCTGGCTGCCTGGTTGAGAATTGCGGCCGCGGCCGCGAGTGCGGCATCATCCGGCCGCACGATCGCCCGGCTCGGCAACACCGGCCGGATGCGGGCCGGAACGTGTTCCCGGTGCAGGAACACTTCACCGGGAATGATGACAACAGCCACTCCCTGCTCCTCGACCGCTGCGCGCATGGCCATCTGCAGCACGCGCACGGCAGACTCCGGAGTGCTCGCGATTTCGCAGTAGACGCTGCATTCTCGAAACAGTTCTTGTGGGTGGGTTTCTTGAAAGTACTGGGACCCGATCTCGGCATTGGGAATGTGGGCGGCAATGGCGAGCACCGGTACGCGGCTGCGCTGGGCGTCGAACAAGCCGTTGATCAAGTGCAGGTTTCCCGGGCCACAACTGCCGGCGCACACTGCCAACTGACCGGTCACCGCAGCGAAACCCGCGGCGGCGAACGCGGCCGCTTCCTCGTGACGCACATGCTCCCAAGTGAATCCGTCGGCTCGGCGGATCGCGTCGGTGAATCCGTTGAGGCTGTCGCCGGGCAGGCCGAACACTCGGTCGACGCCGCTGGCCTGCAGTGTGGCAATAACGTGGTCGGCAACAGTGGGCATCAACGGTTGTCCTCACTTGCCGGTCTCTTCGGCCGTGTCATCCGGCCACCGCCGGCCCGGCTTGCACGGTGGTGGCCTTCTGTATAGCTGACGCTGGTGCGCTATCCATCAGTTTGATGACTGAACGAAATCCGTTCACGGCATCGACTGCAGTCACCTGACTGATGACGCGACCCACGCTGTCCTGGCATGGTGGCATCGGCGATCATCGCCGACTACCGCTCCCCCGGGCGTCCAGGAGGTGGCATGACGATCACGGTGTATCCGTCACCGGTGAGTACCGACGGCGTGGACATTCGAGTGGTCACGCTCGAGGAGCACTACGCCACCGCGGAGTATCTCGCGGCCACGGAACAGTTTCTGCCAGCCGATGCGAAGTCCGCGCCGCTGCGGGCGGCCCTGCTCGACCTTGACGACGCGCGGATCGCCGCCATGGACACGGGCGGTGTCGATGTTCAAGTGCTCTCGCTGGCCTCGGGCGGTCAGCACCGATTGGCACCGGCCGATGCCACCGCACTGGTCCGCGATGCCAACGACGCGGCATATGCCGCGACCCGCAGGCACCCGGACCGGCTGCGCATGTTCACCAGCCTGGCCTTGCGACAACCTGACCGGGCGGCCGAGGAGCTGCGCCGCGGGGTACGAGAATTGGGCTGTGTGGGCGGCTTTCTCGACGGAACCATGGGCGGATCATTCCTCGACGATCCGCGCTACACCCCGATCTTCGAGGCCGCCTCAGAACTGGACGTGCCGCTGTACCTGCACCCGTCGCCACCGCCCCGAGCCGTGCGGGAAATCTATACCGCAGGACTGCCCGACAGCAGCGCGTACTTCCTGGCCACCGCCGCGTACGCCTGGCACGCGGAACTCGGATTACATTGTCTGCGCATCATTCTCGCGGGCGTGCTCGATCGCTTCCCGAAGTTGCGCTTGATCATCGGACACCTCGGAGAGCACTTGCCATATTCTCTGCTGCGCGCCCAGGATGGCTTGCCCACATCGGTGACGGGCCTGCAACGGCCGATCAGCGACTACTTTCTGGACCACTTCACCATCACCACGAGCGGCTATTTCACGACACCACCGTTCATGTGCGCGCGCGACGTCGTCGGCTCCGAGCGCGTGATGTACTCAGTGGACTACCCCTACAGGTCCCCCCAGTCCGGAGCTGAATTTCTACGCCGACTACCGATTCCGGTAGCAGAGCTAGCTCAGGTGGCCGCGGGCAACGCGGAACGGATCCTCAAGTTATGAGCGGCAATAGCGAACGCTGGACCGTGGCCATTGTCGGCGGATCCTCGGCCGGGCTGGCCGCAGCCCTGGAGCTGAGCCGTCTCACCACCGCGGATATCACCGTGTTCGAACAGACTGCCGGGCGGCTTGAGGGTCGCGGGGCGGGCATCGTCATGCAGCCGGAAATCGAAGCCCTGCTGTCGATCTCGCATATCCCGCCCGACACCGTGAGTGTGCCCCTGGTAGAACGCCAACTGCTGCATCGGCACAGCCCGCCGCGCGTCTTCACCCAGCCGCAGACGATGACGGCGTGGGATACTCTCT